>CAMHNT010000211.1 GCA_946186535.1 uncultured Clostridia bacterium | reverse complement strand
TTTTTTAACAACCCCTCCGTCAGCCTTCGGCTGACACCTCCCCTTGAGGGGAGGAATGAGGGATATCTTATGTTTAAGATATTTTTCTATTAAACTTAGTCTTTTCATCAAAGTTTCGCCACCCCCAGCCCCCTCCGGGGAAGGGGCTTCTGTTAGGTGCAGGGCTTCGCCCTGCACCTATTGGGGCTGCCGCCCCAAAACCTCTGCTTACTTGAAGAGAATCCAGTAAAAATTTCGCTCAAACCTTTTCAAAGGCTTGAGCGAAATTTTAATAATGATTTTAATAGCACAACGAATTAATTTATTAACGGCACAATAAAATTCTTTACTGATAGTAGTTTGTGCCGTACTCGCTTCTTATATTCGGTGTTGTTTCTTCTTCGTCTTCATATTCGTAATCGTCTTCGTAGTCTCCGCCCTCATCGATGATATCGTCCAGATAGTCGTAATCCCCTTCCTCGGAGGAGGTTGTGCCGGATGAATTTCTGTTCATATATTCGTCTGCGTTTCTGAGAGTGCTGTCACCCGAACCGCCGTCCGACGATGATGAAGAAACCGAAGACGAGGCACTGTCATCTGCGCTGACGGTATTTGAATAAATCGGAGTAAAGTAAGAAGATTTTCTGTCGCTGCTCGCAAGAGAAACATCAAGCTCGCCTTTGTCGGTAGCCGCAAGCTCGTTGTTAATGATAGCCATAGCCGTTCTAAGCTTGTAGCCGACGTCCTCGGGAACACCGAGGAGAATCGTGATCCTGTTGTCGTAATTGAGTTTTATGCTCGCCGAATTGGATATATCAATGCCGTAAATATTCGGCACCTGATTTTCATTAATATTGTTTATGACTTCGCTCAGAACCTGCTGCGTAGTGTTTTTTTCAAAGCTTATGTACTGACCGACCTGTGTGTCCTTAAGCTTAAGACCTTTCAGGAGGGGAATATTTGCCCTCTGCTTTGCGCTGATTTCAAGGACTCTGCTCTTTGCGCTCACAATCGCAAACCCGTCGCTCATCGCTACCTGAAATGACGGAGTCGCAACCTCAAGCGAAATAATCTGAGTGCCGGGAATTTTCACCGAAACCTCGGCATTCTCAATATAAGGGTACTTGTCGACAATTTTCTTTACGGCAAGTTTTTTCTGTGACATAAAGATATTCTCACCGTACTTCAGTCCGCTTGTTTCAATAATTTCCTCGCTGCTGTAGGGCATATCGCCGCCTTCAACGGTTATATCGGTAGTTCTGAAAATCACCGTCAGCGACAAAACCACCGCCAGAACAACAATAACCGAAAAAACTATCGCATAGCTCAGAACGGTACGGAATTTTCTCTGTTCCTTCGTGAGCACCTTGTTTGGGGAAGGTTTCTCGGAATAGTCTCCGGCAGGCTTTTTTCTCTCCGGGGACTTTCTTTCGGAATCGTTTTTTGAAGATCGCTCTCTCCTGTCACGGCCTGAAGAACCGCCGTAGAACCGGTCGAAATAATCGTCCTTCTCTTCCTTGTCTTTTTTTTCTACGTCAAAGTTTGAAAAACGGTTCTGATCGGTCGGAGAGGGACGCTGTTTTCTTTCTCTGACTTCGCTCGTTTCAAAAGCGGCAAACCGATCATCCTCGCCGGTTTCGCTGCGTTCACGCTCCCGCTGAAGGCGTCGGCGTTCGACTGCTGTCAGTTTAGCTTCCTTTTCTTTATTGTTTTTTCTTTTTGATGTGCTGCTGTTTTTTTCTTTACTCATAATTATTTCACATCATTTCATTTTCTTGTCTTTAAAAAAGTTTGAAAGAGGACAGTTAAAGTTTTTGCCCAGCTTTTTTCAAAAAGCTGGTGGGTTCTTAAGGGGGAAGCCCTAAACAATATATTACTCTTAAAAATGCCGCACTGCGGCATTTTTATAAACTACTTTTGCCAATGTATAAATATACCATATTAAACCCTCTTGACGTCGCCGCCGAGAGAAGAGAGAACCGCCTCAACATTCTCGTATCCTCTGTCGAGATACTTTATGCCGTCAAGCATTGTTTTTCCCTCCGCACCGAGTCCTGCGACTATCAGCGCCGCAGCGCCTCTGAGATCCATAGCCTCAACCTCTGCGCCGTGAAGGCATTCGACGCCCTGAAGAACCGCAACCTTTCCCTCGACCTTGATATTTGCGCCCATTCTCAGGAGACCTCCAACGTGAAGATATCTGTTTTCAAATATATTCTCCACGAAAAGCGTGGTTCCCTTACTTTTCGCAGCCATTCCCATGATAGGAGCCTGAGCGTCCGTAGGAAAACCGGGATACGGCATTGTACGCACTATTTTCGGAGCAGCAAGCCTGTGAGGACTGTCAAACACAATACTGCTTCCCTGAATTGAAACATCGCAGCCGCTCTCCTCAAAAACCGAAAGAACCGCTCCGAGATGTGACGGTATAAGATGATTGAGCCTGATTCGTCCGCCGGTCGAAGCGCAGCCTGCGAGAAGCGTTGCGGCAACGATTCTGTCGGGAATTATCGTATGACTCGTACCCTTCAGCGATTTTACGCCTTCTATCACGACGGTTCCCTCGCCTGCGCCCGAAATATTGGCGCCGCAGCTGTTCAGATAATCGGCAAGGTCGCAGATTTCCGGTTCCCTTGCGGCATTTGTTATAACGGTCGTACCCTCGGCGACGGAAGCGCATATCATAATATTTTCCGTTGCGCCCACACTCGGAAACGACAACGCAATTTTCGCACCTGTCAGGCCGTCCGGAACGTGACATTTAAAAACTCCGTGATCGTCATGAATAACAACTCCCAGTTCGGAGAGAGCCTTCAGATGAAGATCTATCGGGCGGGGACCGATTTCGCAGCCGCCAGGAAAACACATACTTGCGCTTCCCGTTCTCGCAAGGAGGGCTCCGAGAAATATAATGGAAGAGCGCATTTCCCTCATGAGACTGTTTGGGATATGGTTTTTGTTAAGTCCACTGCTGTTGCAGACAAGCGTACCGCTGCCAAAATTCACGTCGCACCCGAGATATCTCAATATATTGACCGAGCCGCTGACATCGGAGAGATCGGGACAGTTATGTAAAACACTTTCGCCGCCGCTGAGGAGGGTAGCCGCCAGAATGGGCAGAGCACTGTTTTTTGAACCCTGCACAGCCGCTTCGCCTTTCAGTCTTTTTAATCCGTTGATGATAAGCCGTGACAAATACAACACCCTTTCCAAAGAGTAATAAATGTATTCCATAATATGCTAACCTTCTCAACTTCGCTACTTTTTACTGCGTTTACGGATTTTGTTTTTGACGTCGGTTATTGGTGAACGACAGCATTGAAATATTGTTTTTCAGACATGAAAGGCTTTTCATATCCCTATGCGGCAAAAAACGTTCCCTAAATAAAAGAGAATAAAATATTAAACTTATGTGTATTCATTCAATAGTGCATCAAGTGAACTTATGAGAAATTTACTCCCATAAACTTGAGTACATATACTAACACTATCATCACTAAAAGCGGCAATAACAATACCATACAACCGCCGTGGTCTTTCACGGCTTCTGTCTCTTTGAAAGCAAACGTCGGAAAATTTATGTAATACAGTTCTAATGTCTGACGCGGTTTGTAGTTTTCATCTACTACCATATGATAGTACATATATTCTTTACCGTTTACAACATACTTGTACCAATGACAATAAGTATATTCTCTATAGGATGCTGCAGTCTTGCCGTTAGCGATGGAACGCGTTTCATACGAAGAAGTACTCTTAACATAATCGCCGGTAACTACGTGGCCTAAAGCTTTAGCTTTCCTGACCTTACGGGCATTCCTCGTCTCTGTTTTGAAAGTACCCTTTAAAGCTATCTTCAGGGATACTATAAAGGTTATAAACACAGACAGTATGATTACCACATACCCGATAACCTCTTTTTTGTCTTCCACACCAAGCCCTTTAAGCTGAGAATAGGAATCCCTGAACCATTCTACCAAATTTTCAAAATCTTCCATTTCATATCACCTTAGTAATTACTTCTCTGTCCCGTTTTCAAAACATCGGAAGTTTCTTTCCGATTACA
>CAMHNT010000210.1 GCA_946186535.1 uncultured Clostridia bacterium | reverse complement strand
CTGCGCACTTTTTGAAAAAAGTGCGTCAAAAACTTTAATAGTCCTCTTAAAAAGTTTTTTGGGAAATTTTAGAGTTGCTCATTTATAGTTTTTTCATAAACAATAACCCCGAACTCAATCTCCGTTTCAAGCTCGGTCTTACTTTCAATCTTCGCCTGATCCTCCCGTGAGGTCTTGTAGTAGTACGGAGTCATCTTGAAAAGACTGACAATATCCTCGCCTCTGTCAAGCTTCAGGATATATTTTATCTCTTTAAACTCCGAAATCCGGAAGCCTTCAAGCTCGCTGTTTTCGGTTTTGTTTTTATACGGCTTTTCGTATATATTGCTTTTCAATCCGAAAAGATGATTTTCAAGCGGCACGGCTTTTATCAGAATTCCGTCCGGTTTCAGAACACGGCTGTATTCTGCGGCATTCGTGGGGGAGAAGATGTTCAGAACTACGTCACAACTTCCGCTTTCTACGGGAATTTCCGAACAGCTCGCAACCGCAAGCGACATGTTCCCGTCACGTTTAGCCGCATAAATCAAAGCGTCCTTCGAAATGTCAATGCCGTAGACGTCGCATTTTCCGACGCTGTTTTTTATGTTCGCCGTATAATATCCCTCTCCGCATCCGACGTCAAGCACCGTAATATCTTCTCCGCCTGACTTTTTCAGAACCTCTTCCGTTATCGTATCAAGCAGCGGTTTGTAGTAACCCTTTTCCAGAAAGTCATGACGTGATTTAAGCATGAGCTTGTCGTCGCCGTGACGTTTCTTTGACGATTTCTGCGACCGCATGAGATTTACGTATCCGTATTTTGAAATATCGTAGCAGTGGTTTGAGCGGCAGACATATGTATTTTCGTTTTTTTGAAGTCCCTCGCCGCACACAGGGCAGATGAGGTGATTTCCTGAATTTTTGTTCATATTAGCTGAATCCTCCGTCCACTCCGAGCACCTGACCCGTTATGAAATCGGCGTTGTCGGAAGCTAAAAATGCCGCTGCTTTTGCAACGTCCTGCGGCGTGCCGAGTCTGCCGACAGGTGATTCCTCCACAAGCATACGAATAGTTTTATCGTCGCAGTCCTCGCGGAGCATATCGGTCATTATGCAGCCGGGGGCAATGGCGTTGACGGTAATTCCCGAAGGACCGACCTCGCGTGCGAGAGCCTTTGTCATGCCGATAACACCTGCCTTCACAGCGGAATAATGCACCTCGCAGGAGGCGCCGTAAACGCCCCACACCGAAGAAATGTTGATAATTCGTCCGCTTTTTTCGTGTATCATCGAGGGCAGCACGCTCTGACAGCAGTTGAAAACTCCGTCAAGGTTGACGCTGACCATTTTTCTCCAGTCGTCCTGAGTGATGTCGGTGAATAATTTTATCTGCGATACGCCTGCGTTATTTACCAGAACCGATATTCTGCCGTATTTCTTCAAGGCGAAGCCGATCATTTCGTCGACTTCGCTTCTGTTTGACACATCGCATTTAAATATATCGCCGTTTCCGCCGCGGCTTTTTATTTCGTCCAGAACAGTTCGTGCCTTGCTTTCGCTGCCGTTGTAATTCACAATAATGTCAAATCCGAGCGACGACAGCTCCAAAGCAATCGCCGCCCCGATTCCACGTGAAGCGCCCGTTACAACAGCACAGCCCTTAGTCATTTACGAGTACCTTGACAATCTCCGATACATACATTCTGTGATAGTCGTTGTCCTTGTAATTGCCCTTGATTGACTCGTCAATAATGCTCTCCTCGTTCAGATCCTGCGCATACATTTTTCTGCACACAAGTACAAGACGAGCCTGCTCAAAGTACGGCGCCTTCTCGTCAAACACAGGTGTCAGTCCCGTTTCCTTCGCCTTATCTGTGTCACGGCCGGACTTTGTTCCGCAGAGTGTCAGAGCTTTTCTGTACTCCTCACCGTAAACCGACAGCGTGTAGTATTCGTTGTTTTCCAGGAATTCGTATGTGTAGCGCTGAGGACGGATGAACGTGAACGCAGTCGGCTTGTTCCACATGATTCCCACGCTGCCCCAGCTTGCGGTCATGGTGTTGTATTTTTCCTTAGTGCCTGCCGTGACGAGAGTCCAGTCCTTTCCGATAGTTTTGAAAATGTTGTCGTTGAGTTCAAATGCAGATATCTCTCTCATAATTCTTTTGCACGAGTTTTCCCCGTGCTTCCTCCTTTTAAATTGTTTAAATAAGCGATAGCTTAAAGAAAGCGAAGCTTATTGAAGTTTCGGTCAAGGCTTTTCAAAGGCTTGCGGGTCGAGGGCAGCGCCCTCGTGGGTTTTTAAGTTGCGCCGGCGAAGCCAAGTGCCCTTGGGGTACGAAGCCCTTAACATTATATGCTCTTCAAAAATGCCGCACTACGGTATTTTTATAAAACCATCTCTATAGTTTATGTACACATTATTAATAATAAAACCGGTACATATTCTATTTTACATTAAATCATACAAGAATATTTGAAAAAATTTTAAAAAATCCTGTAAAATATGCATTATTTACTTGAAAAAATCTCCGGATTTAATTATACTATATATATGTGCCGGTGTAAAGCTTCAGTAGCTGCACTGTATAAAATGCAGTAAATCTGCAAGAATATGCATAAAATTTGTAATTAATCGCAAAATCTTAAATTTTTCTGAATAAATATGCAGAAAACACTTGATTTTTTGCATAAACGGTGTATAATTATAACATCGTGATTTTAAATATTCAGATCAGAAATAAAAAAATAAAATTCGGAGGATCAGGATTATGGCTAAAAAAGAAATCAAAAAAGTTGTTCTCGCTTATTCCGGCGGACTTGATACGTCTATCATCATTCCGTGGCTTAAGGAAAACTATAACAACTGTGAGGTTATCGCAGTAAGCGGTGACGTAGGACAGGGCACGGAGCTCGAGGGCCTTGAGGAAAAGGCGATCGCTACGGGCGCTTCAAAGCTCTACATCGAGGATCTCAACAAGGAGTTCGTCGAGGAGTTCATCTGGCCTACACTTAAGGCAGGCGCAGTTTATGAAAACAAGTACCTTCTCGGTACTTCCTTCGCAAGACCGATCATCGCAAAGAGAATCGTGGAGATCGCAAAGGCAGAAGGCGCAGACGCTATCTGCCACGGCTGCACAGGCAAGGGCAACGACCAGGTTCGTTTTGAGCTCACAATAAAAGCTTTCGCTCCGGATATGGAGATCATCGCTCCGTGGAGAACATGGGAGTTCAAGTCAAGAGAGGACGAAATCGCTTACGCAGAGGCTAAGAACATTCCGCTCAAGATCAACAGAGAGACAAACTACTCAAAGGACAAGAACCTCTGGCACCTTTCGCACGAGGGTCTCGACCTCGAGGATCCGGCAAACGAGCCGACATACAACAAGGAAGGATTCCTCGAACTCGGCGTATCTCCGGAGCAGGCTCCCGACGTTCCGACATACGTAACGATCTCCTTTGAAAAGGGTGTTCCGGTTGCGATCGACGGCGAGAAGCTCGGCGCAGTTGACATCGTGAAGAAGCTCAACAAGCTCGGCGGCGAGAACGGTATCGGTATCGTTGACATGGTTGAGAACCGTCTCGTAGGTATGAAGGCAAGAGGCGTTTATGAAACTCCGGGCGGCACGATCCTCTACGCTGCACACGCTAAGCTCGAGGAGATCTGCCTTGACAGAGACACTCTCCACTACAAGCAGAACGTTGCAAACCGTTTTGCAGAGCTCGTTTACTTCGGTCAGTGGTACACACCTCTCCGTGAGGCTCTTTCCGCTTTCGTTGATTCAACTCAGGAGACAGTAACAGGCGACGTAAAGTTCAAGCTCTACAAGGGCAACATCATCGACGCAGGCGTAACATCTCCGTACTCACTCTATGACGAGGATATCGCAACATTCGATGAGGATGAGGTTTACGACCAGAACGATTCCGCAGGCTTCATCAACCTCTTCGGTCTCCCGATCAAGGTTCAGGCTAAGAAGAAGGGTTATTAATTTAATTCTTTGTGCTATAAAAAAACAGTTAAAGTTTCGCTCAAGCCTTTTCAAAGGCTTGCGGTTTCCAAAGGCAGAGCCTT
>CAMHNT010000209.1 GCA_946186535.1 uncultured Clostridia bacterium | reverse complement strand
TCCGTAGGCGAAACAAAGCCGAGCAGAGGTCCGGGCAGACGTGAAATCGGTCACGGTGCGTTGGCTGAAAGAGCTTTGGCTCCGGTTATTCCGTCTGTCGAAGAGTTCCCTTATGCTATCCGTCTTGTAAGCGAGGTAGTTTCTTCCAACGGTTCAACATCACAGGGTTCTGTCTGCGGTTCAACACTTTCGCTCATGGACGCCGGTGTTCCGATTAAGGCTCCCGTTGCAGGTATTTCCTGCGGTCTTATCACAGAGGGCGAGCGTTGGATGACAATGGTAGATATCCAGGGTCTCGAGGATTTCTTCGGCGATATGGACTTCAAGGTTGCAGGTACAAAGGACGGCATTACGGCTATCCAGATGGATCTTAAGATCAGCGGTCTCACACCCGAAATGGTAAAAGAAGCTCTCGAGAAAACTCATGTGGCAAGAAACTATATTCTTGATGAGGTTATCCTCAAGGCTATCGACAAGCCGAGAGAAGAGCTTTCTCCTTATGCTCCGAAGATGTTCACAACAACTATCCCTGCCGACAAGATCAGCGAGGTTATCGGCAAGAGCGGTAAGGTGATCAAGGAGATTCAGGCTCAGTTCGAGGTTAAGGTTGACATCGAGGAGAACGGCGAAACAGGAAACGTATTCGTAAGCGGTATGGATACTGAGAAGTGCAAGGGCGCTGTTGCAGCAATTGAGCTTATCGCTAACGGTCCAGAGGTCGGCGCAATTTTCTACGGCAGAGTTACAAGACTCATGGAATTCGGCGCATTCGTTGAGATTGCTCCGGGCATGGAGGGGCTTTGCCATATTTCAAGACTCGACGTTAAGCGCACGGAGCAGGTTTCCGACGTTGTAACAGAGGGTGACACTATCATTGTTAAAGTGCTTGAAATTGACGACAAGGGCAGACTTAACCTTTCCCGCCGTGACGCTCTCATCGAGGTTGAAGGCTTGAAGCCGGAGAACGATATCAGCGATCAGCAGCGCAAGCCGAGAAACAACGACAGAAGAAATTTCAGACGTAACAGCTGATTAATAAATAGACAAATCGTGTCTTTGATAGTATAATTAATTAGCCACTGATTAAATTGCTGTTCGGTTAATCGAATAGTATTTATCAGTGGCTTTTTGTTGACTTGCAAGCATGCATAGCTGATGTGGAATTTAACGCCAGAGCTTGCCTATTATTGAGAAGTGAAACAGTATTAATAATAACCAGCCGGTCACTTGTTGATAAAGTAACCAGCTGGTTTGTTTTATGTATAATTATATTTTTAAATCTGTTCTGCCGATGAAAGATCTTCGACCTCGTGCTTGACTCTGTCATGCTCCTCGGCTCTCTTGCCGTTATTGAAACGGTCTACAGTGCCTACAAGATATCCTGTAATTCTTCTGATTCTCTCAAAGCCTACGCCGTCGTCATGCTCATGTCTGCCGCATTGAGGACAGATATCTCCGATGATACCCGTGTATCCGCAGCATGGATCTCTGTCAACAGGGTGGTTGATGGAACCGTAACCGATACCGCTTTCCTTCATCATTCTGATTACACTTTCAAATGCGTCAAGGTTCTGGAGCGGATCACCGTCAAGCTCAATGTAGGAAATGTGACCGCCGTTTGTGAGAGCGTGATAAGGCGCTTCAATTTTGATCTTATCGAATGCCGAAATCGGATAGTAAACCGGAACATGGAAGGAGTTTGTGTAATAATCTCTGTCAGTGACTCCAGGAATAATACCGAAACGCTTAGCGTCGATTTTTACGAATCTGCCGCTGAGACCCTCTGCAGGTGTCGCAATGAGGGAGAAGTTAAGTCCGTACTGCGCGCTTGCCTCGTCCATTCTTCTGCGCATATAACCGACAATTTCAAGTCCTAAGTTCTGAGCTTCCTTGCTTTCGCCGTGGTGTTTGCCGATAAGTGCCTTAAGACATTCCGCAAGACCGATAAATCCGAGCGTCAGCGTGCCGTGCTTGAGTACCTCTCTTATTGTATCATCAAGGCTAAGCTTTTCAGAATCTATCCATACGCCCTGACCCATGAGGAACGGATAGTTTCTCGGAGTTTTGTCTGCCTGAATTTCAAATCTTGCGAGAAGCTGATCGATAACAAGATTGATCTGCCTGTCGAGCTGCTCATAGAAGAAATCAACGTTTCCGTTGCTCAGAATTGCAAGACGCGGGAGATTAATGGATGTGAAGCTGAGGTTTCCTCTTCCCGAAACGATTTCTCTTGTCTTGTCATAAACATTCGCCATAACTCTTGTACGGCAGCCCATGTAAGCACATTCCGTCTCGGGATGACCTTCCTTGTAATACTGAAGATTGAACGGTGCGTCGATGAAACTGAAATTCGGGAACAGACGCTTTGCCGAAACTCTCATTGCAAGCTTGAACAAATCGTAGTTAGGTTCGCCCGGATTGTAGTTAATTCCTTCCTTCACCTTGAAAATGTGAATAGGGAAGATAGGCGTTTCACCGTTTCCGAGTCCTGCCTCCGTTGCAAGAAGGACATTCTTGATTACCATTCTTCCTTCGGGGCTTGTATCCGTGCCGTAGTTGATTGAGCTGAACGGAATCTGAGCGCCTGCACGGCTGTGCATGGTGTTGAGGTTATGAACAAGCGCCTCCATAGCCTGATAGCAAGCTCTGTCTGTTTCGGACTGTGCGTGATTGTATGCAAATCTCTGTATCTTCTTTGCGAGCTTTTCGCCGTAATTCTCGGTCAGTATTTCAAGCTCTGCTCCCTGATATTCCTCGCCGTCGTCAAGACGAGGGATTTTATTTGACGTTTCCTCAGCCTTGTCGGCTATCGCAAAAGCTGTTTCCTTTGCGTTTTCGTCATCGCACAGAAGCTCGATAGCTCTTGCGAGGTTCTGTCTGTAAATTCTTCTGTATGTCTTGACTATGCCCTTTGACATACCATAGTCAAAGTTAGGAATACTCTGACCGCCGTGCTGGTCGTTCTGATTTGACTGGATCGCTATACATGCAAGAGCGCTGTAGCTTGCGATATCGTTTGGTTCTCTCAGAAAGCCGTGACCCGTACAGAAGCCTCCGTTAAAAAGCTTTTCGATATCTATCTGACAGCATGTAGTAGTGAGCGTCAGAAAGTCGAGATCGTGAATGTGAATGTCACCCTCGGTATGCGCCTTGGCATGCTCCGGTTTCAGTATGTACATTTCATAAAACTGCTTTGCGCCCTCTGAGCCGTATTTTAGCATGGTTCCCATTGCGGTGTCGCCGTCAATGTTTGCATTCTCTCTCTTTATATCGTTATCTCTTGCAGATTTGAATGTCAGATCCTCATAGATGCGCATGAGCTTTGTGTTCATTGTACGCATTCTTGTGCGCTCGGCTCTGTAGAGAATGTATTCCTTTGCCGTGCGGGCATGCCCGTTTTCAATAAGTATTTTTTCAACAATATCCTGAACGTGTTCTACACTCGGTACACAATTTTCGCCGAGTTCTTTCTCCAAATAAACTACTACCTGGTCTGCGAGGTCGTTTGCAACCTCCATGTCTTTTCCGCCGACAGCAAGAGCTGCTTTGAAAATAGCCTGAGCTATTTTTTCCTTTTTAAAAGGAACCGTTCTGCCGTCTCGTTTTACAATAGCAGTAATCATAAAAAAAGCCCCCAATATATTAAAATCAGGAATCAAAGTTAAACATTAAATTCCATAAACCGATATAACCATAGCTTATTATGAATATATCCTGTTGTATATAGTGTAAAGCTTTTCCCTTTACACTATATATTGTGTCACCTTAAAAAGGTGAGCAAGATTAAGTATATATTATAAGTCAATTCCTGTCAAGTGCATAAAGCGTTATTTCACACATTTTTTGCGAAAAAATCAAAAATTATCTAAATTTGTAAGAAAGTATAAATTCGAACAACATTTTGTGGTTTCTTGTCTGATTAATACTATATATTGTTATTGGAGCTTTTTGGTTACGTATAAGAATTATAAAAAAATTTTTTCTTGTTTTAGGCGGAAAAACTCCTGTCTTATGTGCATAAAATCACAGTAATTCAGAAGATTTTAAGAATTCATAAAATCAAACCACCACAACATATAGTGTTAGTGCTACCTT
>CAMHNT010000208.1 GCA_946186535.1 uncultured Clostridia bacterium | reverse complement strand
TTAGTACCTGAAGTCACTATGGGTGCGGCTTGCAAAATATTGTTCCTGAAATATCTGAGAGTATTCTCAACATAAGTAAGAGGTACAAGTGTTCCCATAACAGTGGCATAAGCGCCAAGATCAACTGTCATTGTCAACCCTGTAAGTTCGGTGTTTCCCGAATTTATGATGTTTACGATGTATGCTATTGTGTCATCTTGAGTATAGACG
The DNA here is from genome assembly GCA_946186535.1 of uncultured Clostridia bacterium. GTDB lineage: Bacteria > Bacillota > Clostridia > Oscillospirales > Acutalibacteraceae > RUG592. The sequence continues at coordinate 3,945 of CAMHNT010000208.1, read as the reverse complement.
TCACTGACTGCTGTCTTGTTTATAGACAAAACGTCCTGTATCTTTCCAACTGCGAGGTTGGAAACAGTGACCTTATTGTTATAGGTCAGCTGTGCCTGATTGGTAAATTGTGCCATAACATCTGTCCTTTCACAAAACTGGATTTGTATATCTGTGCGTTTCTATAAGTATATTTGTCTATATAAACATCGACAAATATATTAATAAAACAAAAGAATATACACATAGCAGATTCTGCCTTAATCCATAATATGTAAACTTTTCTATTTTGTGTTAAAAAAGCAGACCGAAAAGTCAGATATTGTCAAAAAAATCCCCGATAAATTTTTTGACAATTTATCGGGGATTTGTATCAACATTTAAATATTAAGGCAACACCGCACAAAGACCGCCTGAAGGCTTTGCATCAAATCTGCGCATCTTCGGCACAATCTTTGTGCGGTATTGCCTTAAATTTTCTCTAAAGTAAAAATCTGAAAGTCGTTTGTATAATTAACCTTAATGCCGAGATTTTGATAGTAGTCTGAAATAAAGGTTTTCAATTCATCGGTTGGTTTTTCATCAAGAGAAAAATACTGACCGCCGCATCCGTCATGAAAATGCACATTCAGATGAAATACATCATCAACGGCTTTCTTCATTTTCAGAACATCCGAATAATCAAAAATCATACAAACCGCCTCCGTCTAAAACAACATTAAAATCTATAAACGAGCAGTTTCGTTTTAATTTATCGATTTGCTCGTCTATGAGTTAAAATATTATTATATTCGAAAAAATAATAATTATACAAAAATCAGATAAGTCCCTCAATTTCAAAAGCGTTTCTGAGGTCATCAATAATATCCTCAGCGTCTTCAAGTCCTACGCTCATGCGGAAGAAACCGTTGTGGAACTCTTCAGGATAGAGATACTGACGCTCGTCGTCTTCACCGATAAATGCAATCAATGTACCGTCATGACCGAGAGAAACGGCTGATGTGATTACCTTGAGGTGACTTACGACTCTGTTGTATGTATCATGATCGGCGTTAAGACCGAATGAAAGAACGCCGCCGAATCCGTTTTCCATCTGTGAAACAGCAATATCGTGATCCTTATGATCCTCAAGTCCAGGATAAGCAACAAAGCTTACGCCCTTGACGGTTTTAAGAAAACGAGCGACAGCCATGGCGTTGTCGTTGTGTCTCTGCATACGCATCGGGAACGTAACGGCACCGCGCATAATAAGCCATGCGTTGAACGGACTGATTGTACCGCCGAGGTTAACCTGCGACTGATAGCGTACTTCGTCGAGATATTCCTTCTTGCCGATGATAGCACCGCCCATTGCGTCTCCGTGACCGTTGATGTACTTTGTGAGGCTCTCAACTACAAAGTCAGCGCCAAGCTCGATCGGACGTGTAACATAAGGTGAGCTGAAGGTATTGTCAACAGAAAGGAAAGCATTGTTCTCATGAGCGATTTTCGCCAAAGCTCTGATGTCGCAGATCTGAAGAGTGGGGTTGCCCGGAGTTTCAACGTGAATGAGCTTTGTGTTAGGGCGGATAGCCGCTTTGACTGCGTCAAGATCGGAAACGTCAACAATAGTTGTTTCTACGTTAAACTTCTTGTTAAAGAGCTCGTTGAAAAGTCTGTAAACTGCGATGTAAGTAATCTTCGAGAAAATCACATGATCCCCGCTTTTAAGGAGTGCGAAGAACAGTCCTGAAAGTGCAGCAACACCGCTTGCGAGAACTACGCAGTCCTCACCGTTCTCAAGATCCTTGAGTTTGTTCTGGAGGTCCTTCTGATTAGTACCGCCGTTTCTTGTGTAGATGTTGATGTTAGGATCGCTCCAGTTTGCAGCACTTGCATCGTAGGGGAGAACATAGCTGTTCGCAAGTGTAATAGGGTGCTGAATGGCGCCTGTTGCAGGGTCTACGCCGTTGCCCGAATGAATGGCTCTTGTCTGAAAGCCATATTTCTGTCCGTTAGGTTTATTTTCCATATTTTTCACTCCTAATAAAAATTACGATAACATTGATGAAAGAAGCTTTATTTCTTTCAGGTCGGGCAGATCGCAATATAATACTGAAATAAAACTGCCTGACACTCACAAAATACATTATAATACTATTTTCAAAAAATTTCTACCTTTTTTCGATAAATCAAAAAAATATTTTAAAAAACTATTGACTCTCACGGGACGTAATAAATTATACTTAATTTACACGAAGCAGTTATCACTTCAAAAGCTGAGGTAATCAAGGAGGATTCAATCATGATGAGTGTAAAGAAAATAAGTGAGATGACGGGAATCAGTATACGTACGCTTCACTATTACGATGAGATAGGTCTTTTGAAGCCGACGGAAATTTCCGGAAGCGGATACAGATTTTATGATGAGGCGGCGCTGGAGCGGCTTCAGCAGATTTTGCTTTTTCGTGAGCTTGAATTTCCTTTGAGGGAAATCAAGAAAATCATGGACAGTCCTGATTTTGACCGAAGCGACGCTGTGGAACGTCAGATTGAGCTTTTGACGCTCAAAAAAGAACATTTGGAGAATGTGATATTATATGCTCGTGGAATAAAATTTTTAGGAGTGAAAGCTGTGGATTTTTCAGTATTTGACAGGAGAAAAATTAATGAGTATTCAAGAGAAGCAAGGAAACTGTGGGGGAATACGGACGAGTTCAGGGAGTACGAAAGGAAGGCGGAAAATCGTACCGAGCAGGATGAGGAAAAGCTTTCGGAAGAGACAATGAAAATATTCGCCGAATTTGGAGCTATGAAAAATCTGCCGCCCGAAAGTGAAGAGGTACAGACTCAGGTCAAAAAGCTTCAGGATTTTATGACGGAGAATTTCTTTACCTTTACGCCAAAGATACTTAAAGCTATGGGTAAAATGTATTCCGGCGGCGGAGATTTCACAAAGAATATTGACAGTGTAGGCGGAAACGGTACAGCCGAATTCGTTACGAAAGCTATTGATATCTATGTCGGAAATGATGAATCAAACGAGAATTAATCTGTTGTACTATTAATGACTAATATTAAAAATTCGCTCAAGCTTTTTCAAAGGCTTGAGCGAATTTTTTGCTGAATATATTGTTACTGAATCAACAGCTGTGAATTGACTATTTGCAGCCGCACGAGCCGCTGTCTTCTCCGAAGTCGGTTATGTTTGGCGGAAAGAATTCATCGGTCGGAAAGTCTATTCTGCTGAAAAGCTCGCATGGGTCGTTGCTTGATTCTATGCATTCCTTTTCGGGAACACAGAAATCATAAGCCGGAATCAGCATCTGAACGTTTCTCTCAATCTGAATAATGGTAAACAAACCGATAGAAACAAATACCGTTTTTCCTCTGTCCGTAGTTACGAAACCGCCTCCGAATTTTCTGCAGATGCTTTCGGGAATCTGACAGCAGGGAACGCACAGCGGCGGACATTCCCTGAGTTCTGCCGCAAGTCCGATAGGCGCCGCAACCTGAACGCTCGCTTTCGGGAGATTCTTTGAAGCTGTTGAATAATTTCCGTGTTTGCAGTTGTTGTCTGAGCTGTAGATTTTAACGCTTCCCTCACTGCCATAAAGCACAACCTTTTTGTTGAAAAGGCTCAGACCGCAGACAGTGTCCGGGCATGATGCAGGAGTTGGGTAAAGGTCAAGTTTAATCTCAAAGAAAAACGTCATCTCAACCGTGTAGAATCCACGATGAAAAGGAACCGGCTCCAGATCTATGTAAACAGTTATAACGTCTACGTCTTTTAAACGAACGTTGCAGGCGCTGTCAACTCTCTGCTGAACACACTGCTGAAAGAAAACTGGCAGGTTTTCCAAACAATCTTTATCCGCACATGAATCATAAACCCTTGACGCATCGATACAAACCGTTTCGTTGCCGCATCTTTCTCCTCCGGGTTCGGAATTTCCGCCGCCCTGTTCATTGTAATTAATTGCATCA
>CAMHNT010000207.1 GCA_946186535.1 uncultured Clostridia bacterium | reverse complement strand
TAGGCGCAGGGCTTCGCCCTGCACCTATTGGGGCTGCCGCCCCAAACCCTGCTTTTCTCTCCGAATGCTTTTCGTGGGTCAAGGGCTTCGCCCTGCACCTATCGGGAGCTGCGCTCCCGAACCCTTGCTTCGCTCTTCACCAATCAAAACTCATATATCAAACTGATTATTCAGACTTTCATATTTTCTCTCGCCGAAAGCGCCGCAATACTCCGCAAGCTGGGACTTCACCGGGAGAACCTCCGCCGCCTTCTTTTCAAAAATGCCCTTCAGCCTCAGAAGCTCACTCACATTAAGCCCTTTCACCATATTTTCAAGAAGATCGCTTTCTATTCCGACCTTCGCCGTGATTCCGGATTTGACCGTCTCAAGCTCGAGATACGTCTTGTACTTCCGGCTCTCCTCAGCCTTCTCCTTCAGATTTTCGGCATAACTCTTCAAACGATTGTATTCCTCAATACTCACAACACCGCCCTGCGAACTCTCCGAAAATCTCTCCTCATATCCCGCCTCGTCATTCCCGAAAAAGCTCTTTATGACTCCTGCCCTTCTCTGAGCCGGAATAGCCGTGAACGACCATTCATAAGCGTCACTCGGATTCTTCAATACTCCGCAGCATACCCTGTCGCCGTATCTTTCTCCCTTCACATGACCGCATGAGTGCGTCCTCATGTCCTCTCCGCATATCGAACATACGCATTCCTCAATTCCGCACCCGACGCTCACTTCCTTCTTTATTCCTCCGTCAAGCATTGCAATCAGATCTCTCGTCCCCTCGCATATCGGAATGTATGCCTTCGCGACAAGCCGCATGTAATCCTCACCGTAAGCCGTCTTCTTCGGCGCAAGATTCTCCACGCCGCAGCTGTAAATACGTGCAACCTGGTTTTTCGCCGTAGGGTCGTGGTCGTAAATTCCCGTCACCCCGACGAACATCTCCGCCAGAGATTTCAGAGTGTCCTCCGTAAAATATTCAAAATCCCTGTCAATGTCGTTGTCGCAGAGCACAACGGAAAATGTGTAGATCTCACCTTCCCTGAGATTCTTTCTCGTGTATTGATTTATGAGCTCCAACTCGTCCGCACTGACCGTCTGCTCAAATTCCGCTGCCGCACTTTTGTTTTTATTCATTCTCATCAACCTCCAAACTCTTCTCTATCTGACTCGCCTGTGCATTGTAGAGTCTCGCCTGCGAAAGCTCCACCTCGTCCTGCAGATTGATGTTCTCCCAGACCGTTTCATAGTCCGCCTCAATCCCCCGAAGCTGAAGCCATACGTCACATATCTTCCTCGTTACGCAGTCCAGTATACCCCTGTAATACTCAAGCTCACTCGTCAGAATGTCCGCCTGCTGACTGCTCATTCTCTCCGTCGTGCTCCACGAAATCCCGAGAAGAAACGGCGGAACGGAAAGCTTCGCCATGATCTGCTCGAGCATCTGCCTGACCGGAACCTCACTGTCCAGTATCTGGCTGTCCGCTCCGATAACGCTTATCGAAACGTCGCCGACGGAAACGAAGTCGCTCACCCTGTGACCGTCATGCATAGCCTTGCTCCATTCCTCCGCAATCTGAGCGGCTCTCTGCCTGCTCATCGCCCTGTCGCTGTCGCCGCTCGGCTTGTACGTCACCGCAAACCTCACGTTTCCGACTCTCTCCCAGTTCACCCCTATAGTATTGTATATCTTCAGAAGTATGTCGCTTACGAACGGAAGCCCCTTCAAAAGCGAGTTTCCCTTCAGACTCCCCGGCTCGGGATTCAGCGTCGAAACAAAAAGCAGATTCTGATACGGGAGCACCTCTTTTTCATACCCGACCCCCGAAACACAGACGAGCGTATCTATTTTGTTGTCGTCATATTTAAGCTCGATATTTTTCAGCGGCGAATTATACAGCGCATATACCTCCCTGCAGTCGCCGCTCAGAACTATCTCCCCCACAGCCGTACCGTAAGTGAGAAGCTGATTCAGATATACGGTATAAAACGAGCTTATACCCTGATTGCAGCCGCCCGACTTTACCGTTTTCAAAAAGTCGTTCAGCTCCTTTTCAACCTGCTCGCTGCCGCATTCGATTCTGAAATTCCCCACCAGCCTGACGATCTTGTCGATCGCCGCGTCAATGATCGGAACAGCCTCCCTCAGCGCCGAATAAAGCCTGTATTCATGATTAATCAGCGGCGTATACCGTTCAAGTTCCAGAAACGGATGGATATTTTCCCTCGTTCCCGTCTGAAGAACGGGTGCCGCTTCAACCTCTTTTTTCCTGCTGAAAATTTTCATACATTCACCTCCAGAAATATCATCTTGCTGCCGCCACAGCGAAAAATCCCCCGTCGCTGTCCGAAAGCACAGCCGTTACAAAATATCTGATATCGTCCATTGCATGGTCGTTTTCCTTGATAGGACAGTCCTTCACTCCGCTGTCGTCCCAGCGGTAAAGCCCGAACTCACGCATTGCGTCGGAACATGTATTGCATATTTTTATGCTGCCGTTGCGAAGCGCCGTCGAAACACTTCTTATTCCGTCAACGACTCTGTTATCCGCCGGCTGCACGCTGAATTTTTCATGCCGTCGGATAGTCTGAATAAAGCTTGCGGCAGAGGGGTCGACAATGACCTTTTCGATATCTCTGTCACCTGCAAGCTCGCACAGTCCCTTGTAATGCTCCTCATCGGTCCTCTGAAATCCGACCGCTCTCGAGTCGTAATAATATTCCTCAAGCCTGTACCAGACGCCGCCAATCAGCCCCCACAGTCCGAACGACGAAGGGTTGACCGTGCCGTAGTCGCACGAAATAATATACCTCTCCGCTTTTTCTTCCGGCACGTCGCAGAACGCCGAATCCCTGCTCATAAACGGATACACGGCGCCTGCCGCGGCTATCCATTTCCCCTCGACAAATCTCTGATAGAACGGTCCCGAATAGAGGCTCTTATATCTTTCGAGGATCTCCTTTGAAAGAGAGGGATTGTCCTCCATTTTAAAGTGAATATATAGAGCCTTTTTCTTCTGTTTTTTGAGGATCCATTCCTGTCTGAACCAGTGCTGAGGGTATTCGGGGTTACAGTTGAACCAGAACTTTGACCCCTCGACGGAGCACCTCGCAAGAGCCTGTTCCACAAACGACCTCGGCATAAGCGCAACCTCATCGAGAAAAAGACCGCTGAGAGTCATACCCTGAATCAAAGCGGCGGAGCTTTCGTCCTTGCCTCCGAAAAAGTAGAATCTGTTACAGTGTGTTTTCGAAAATATCTCAACATAGTTTTCCGAATATTTTTCTCTTGTTTCAAACCCGAGTTCACGAACGACCTCAAGGAGCGGAGTCACGACGTTTCTTTTAACCGAGCGTATGGTTTTCGAGCAAATGGCAAACGAGCTGTTATTGAACCGATAAAAAGCCCACAGCACGAACGAAATACTCATACAGACAGTTTTTCCGCTTCTGACTGCGCCGTCGCAGATTATGGAATTCATACCGCTGTAGGGACTTCCTTCACACCACCACGAAAGGACTTTAAGCTGTTTATCGGAAAATTTCTCAAACCTCATTTTTCTCACTTCTCCCCAGTCCCTTGGCGCAGCTGCTCAGGACGTCATAGAACGCTGGCGCTTTATCCTCGCTTTCGGGGATATCGCCGAGGTGCTCGAGAGCTTTTATTCTGTCGAAAAATTTAATTTCCATTGCGCCGTCCTTAGGCTTTTTGATTTCGGCGACGTTAAAGAGGTTCATCTCGTTGACGGAAACATTTTCCGTTGTATCCTCCATCAGAAGCCTGAATGCGTCTGCGGTACTTCCGAAAGCAAGTCTCTCATACCCGAGCATGACTCTTTTCTTACAGCTGAAGCGATTTTTACACTCCATACAGTTTTCATCACATCTGTCGGGATTCTGTTTTTTTCTCCTCATCCTTTGCCCCCATTCCGAACATTTTTTATGATAAGCCGTTAATATAACACCTTACATAAGCCCCCGAAAAACAAAAAAAAATTGCGTACAACTACGCAATTTTAAAAACAATTTTAAATTTTTCCCGAAAAGAAAGCCCCCTCCGGCAGGAAGGGGGGCAGATTATAATAGTAAGTGCAACACTAAAAAAAGAATAGACTTCAAAGTAAACTTAGTGTAAAATGTTAGTTGCAACACAAAACAAAAACACGGAGGTTACC
>CAMHNT010000206.1 GCA_946186535.1 uncultured Clostridia bacterium | reverse complement strand
CATTAAAATAAATAACCTTTTTTATTATAGAATATACCGGAGTGCTGTGTCAACTTAAAATATTGTAATTCTTTGTAACAAACTCTTGATATAATGAATTTTTTGTAGAATGTTGCAAAAAAACGAAAAATGTTATACAATAATAAAGTAAATATATTGGGGTGTGTATTTGGGGAAAATTTAATGATACAGGAGTATATATGTTTATGAAAAAACTAATTGCAGGAATTCTTTCCGCACTGATTCTTACGGGTTCGCTTTCACTTTCTGGATGCAGTGAAAAGAGATTTGAATTCGGCGGAAAAAGCTATGATTACAGCGTTACGGAAATTGAAGTCAGAGATTCGAGCATAGATTCATTTGACGAACTGCTTGAATGTGGTTCGCTTACCTCTCTTACTATTGAAAACTGCAGAATTACTGATCTTACTGAAATTGCAAAGCTTGAGGGACTAAAAAAGCTCACTTTGAACAACAACTCAATTATGGATATTTCTGCGCTCTCATCACTCGGAAATTTACAGATTCTTTCTCTTTCCGGAAATAAAATATCGGATATTTCTGCTGTTTCAGGTCTTACGAAGCTTACGTATCTTGACATCGGAAAAAATCCCGTAAGTGATCTTTCGCCTGTTTCCGGGCATGAAAAACTGAAAACATTTTATGCCGATGAAACAAATGTAACCGATATTTCTTCATTGGACGGTCTTTATAATCTTGAGGAGCTGTATCTCAGCGATAACGAGATCATGGGTTTCAGTGCAATATCAGGACTCGAGAAGCTTCGCGTTCTTGATCTTCATTCTTCAGGGCTGAGCGGACTGGGAATTCTCGAAGGGCTTGACGACCTTGAGGAGCTTTACATAGGAGAAAATCCGGATATCGAGGATTTCTCGGCTATTGCAGAACTTAGAAACCTTGAGATACTTTATGCGGAGAATACCAATATTACCGACGTTTCCGTTTTTTCCGGAATGCCGAGCCTTAAGCAGCTTATTCTGACCAATGACCGGATCGATGACGTTACTCCCCTTTCCGATGTTAAAACTCTCAACTATCTCAACATTGAAGGAAACTATTTGGTTTCACAGGAAAATGTCGGTGAACTGATGACGAAGCTCCCCGGATGTGAGGTCGAACATTCGGAACTGAAAACAAAACTTGAGCTTGAGATGCTTAATCCTTCAAGTAACTCTGATACCGATACGGAAATCGATTCCGAGGATTCCGATGAGGATGATTCCGACAGTGAGAGTGAAGATGAAAATACGGAAGGGGAAGAGTTATCAGAGAATGAAAATTCTGATGACAGTGAAATACAGTGAAATTCTTTAATTTTATAAAGGAATGAGGTTCTCCTTTGGATTTTTTAATCCTAAACCGCTTGAGTTTTAAGCTGATGACTTCTGTGATTTTTCACAGGGTCATTGGCTTTTTTTATTGCTCAACAAATTATTGAATAAAGGGTGGTTATATATGTTAACATCATTTGGACTTGTTCTGTTATGCGGACTCGCAGCCGCCGAGATTTTCAGAAGACTAAGATTGCCCCGGATTTTAGGTATGCTGATCTGCGGAGTTATTTTAGGGCCGTGCGTCCTTAATATTCTTGATTCTTCTCTTCTTTCAATATCGCCCGATCTGAGGAAGATTGCGCTTGTGATAATACTCATAAAAGCAGGATTATCGCTTGATATAGGTGATTTGAAAAGGGTGGGGCGTCCTGCACTTTTAATGTCGTTTTTGCCGGCAGTTTTTGAAATTGCAGCATTTACGATATTTTCACCTCTGATACTTGGACTGTCTCATATTGAAGGTGCTGTGATCGGCGCGATATTGGGTGCTGTTTCACCTGCGGTTGTTGTTCCGAAAATGGTTCAGCTAATGGAAGAAAAATACGGAACAGAAAAAAGTATTCCTCAGATGATACTCGCCGGTGCGTCGCTTGACGATGTCTTCAATATTGTGCTTTTTTCTACGTTCGCATCAATGGCGCAGGGAGGTAAAATCAGTGCCTTGAATTTTCTTAATATTCCGGTTTCGATAATTCTGGGTATCGTTGTCGGAGCCGCAGTGGGCTATTGTGTTTATGCTTTCTTCGTATTCTGCGGCAGAAAAAACTTTAAAATTCGCAGCACGTCAAAGTTGTTGATAATACTTTCGGTTTCGTTTCTGCTTACCTCTCTTGAAGATCTGCTGTCAGACATAGTTTCATTTTCCGGTCTTCTTTCCGTGATAAGCATGGCATGTGTAATCAGAATGAAAAGCGACCGTAACGAGTCCGAAGCATTGACCCTGAAATTCGGAAAAATATGGATTGCCGCAGAGATTATACTTTTTGTACTTGTCGGTGCGGCTGTTGACATAAGATATACCGTTTCTGCTGGTGTCGGAGTAATTGCGATGATATTTATTTCACTTTCATTCAGGTGTATAGGAGTAATGATATGTATGCTCGGAACTAAACTGAATATCAGGGAAAGATTGTTCTGTGTAATTGCCTATATGCCAAAGGCTACTGTTCAGGCTGCAATAGGCTCGGTTCCTCTTGCAATGGGACTTTCCTGCGGAAATATTGCGCTTTCAACGGCGGTTCTGGCGATTGTTATAACCGCTCCTCTCGGTGCATTTGGTATGGAGATCACATATAAAAAATTGCTGAAAAAGGAATAATTAGAAAACAGAAAGTGTACTGAACGTTTTATTGGAACTTCAGTACACTTTTTAATTTACTCCATAATAATCTTAACTGCTTGTCTGACAGAACGGACTCCGAAAAGTTCAATGTCAGCGTTGATATCCTTCGAAAGATTTTTTAAATTGTAATACGGAAGAATGCATCTTTTAAATCCGAGTCTTGCTGCCTCGTTGATTCTTTTTTCGGCCTGTGATACGGAGCGGATCTCTCCTGCCAGTCCTATCTCGCCGAATGCGATAACATCATCGGGAATAGGGAAGTCCTTGAGGCTGCTCACCAGCGCCATTGCAACGCAGAGATCAACGGCTCTTTCGTCAAGCTTGAAGCCTCCTACAACATTGACATACGTATCCGCACCGGCAAAATAGTAGCCGCCCTTCTTTTCCAGAACGGCTATCAGCAAATTCATTCTGTTGTAGTCGAAACCTGTTGCCATACGTCTTGCCGTGCCGTAACCCGAGTTTGTCGCAAGCGCCTGAACCTCGGCGAGAATGGGTCTTGAGCCTTCCATAGTGCACGCAACACAGGTTCCGGAAACTCCCATAGGCCGTCCGGAAAGAAGCATCAGCGAAGGGTTTACGACCTCCTGCAAGCCCTTGTATGTCATTTCGAAAACGCCGATCTCATTTGTTGAACCGAAGCGGTTTTTAACCGCTCTGAGAATTCTGTATGTTAGCTGCTTGTCACCTTCAAAATATAGAACTGCGTCAACAATATGTTCGAGAACCTTAGGACCTGCGATTGCTCCGTCCTTGTTGACATGACCGACAACAATAACGGGAATTTCCAGAGCCTTCGCCGTTCTCATGAGAACGTTAGTGCATTCTCTGACCTGGGTGACGCTTCCGGGAGAGGAGTTGAGCTGAGTTAAATTCATCGTCTGAATAGAGTCGATTATAACCAGATCAGGCTCAATATTTTTAATCTGTTCCGCAACGACTTCAACGTCTGTTTCCGTCATAACGAGCATCTCGCTTGTCACTCCGAGTCTGTCGGCACGAAGCTTTATCTGACGTCTTGATTCTTCTCCCGAAACGTAGAGTACTTTGATCTGATTTCCGAGATTCTGACAAACCTGTAACAGTATCGTGGATTTTCCGATACCAGGGTCGCCTCCGATAAGAACGAGCGAACCTTTTACGATTCCGCCTCCGAGAACGTTGTCAAGCTCCCCGATTCCTGTTTTGTATCGGAATTCGTCGCTCGTGTTTATTTCATTGAGCTTCAGCGGTTTTGAGTATGATGAAGTTGTTCTGACTTTCTGTTCAACTGTCTTTGAAGCAGGTGTAACAAGCTCCTCGTTCATTGTGTTCCATTCGCCGCAGCCGGGACATTTTCCGTACCATTTCGGCGACTCATAGCCGCATTCCGAGCATATATATGTACTTTTTGATTTTGCCATTTTAAACTTCCTTTTTGTTCATAGTTTTTAAGGCAATACCGCACAAAGATTGTGCCGAAGATGCGTAGTCAGATTTTTC
>CAMHNT010000205.1 GCA_946186535.1 uncultured Clostridia bacterium | reverse complement strand
CCGAGATTTCTGTATTCAGCTCATTTTCCTTGACCTTTCTTTCCTGCTCAATAGATGCGTTGCGGCGTTCGTACAAAGCGTCATCGCTTTCTTTGAGAATTGCTTCACGGGTTTTTGCTTCCAAAGCCCGATGTGTTTCACTCCCTGCTGAAATATTCAGAATGGAGAATCCGGTGACCTGAACGCCCAGAGAATTTAGCTCGTCCACTCCGCCGAATTCGTCGAGTATCTCACCGGCGAGCTTATGATTTGACTGTACCGCCGTTTTGAGATCTATCATCTCTATGCGCCTCTTCACCATCACATCAGCGATATTGATAATTCTTTTCAAGAGCTTTTTCAGCGGGTCATCATAGTAGGCTTTAGTTTTCAGATTAACGGTAAAATTCATCAGATTGGCGATACGATCACAATCTACGATTCGATAAGCTAACTGTCCCTGAACAGTCACACTTTGAAAATCGGCAGTCTTTACCTGATAGATAAAGTCTGCGTCCATACCTGAAACGGGAATCACCGCAGCAGCCGTACTTTTATGGATAAAATAAAATGAAAGACCAGCACCGCTTTCTATCAACTTTCCTTTGCGGTAATGCAGTACATATTCATTGGGCAAAAACTTAATATACATAATTGACCTCCTTGACCAGCCATTGATTTTACAACACAAAATCAAATACAACAGAGCATTTGTGTGTTTGTTATGTTATGATATTATCATAATGATAATAAGTTGTCAATAGGTTTTCGTAATTTTTCGGAAAAAATTTTTTGAGGTATCATAAATTTTAATCGCCGTTATCATTCTTCCTACTCTTTGCAGAAAGAGGATAACGGCGATCATCGGCTGTGTATCGAGTGTTCCAAGGACGAAAACTACGTCTCAATCTCTCACGAAATTAGCAGAAATCATTACATCTCATTCATTGCAGCTGTATTGGCACCATCTACACTTACATAGTATAATCCTGTGCCCCCCGACAAATCAGAGGCACCGTATTCTATTGTAGATTATTGGATAATCGCATTTTTAAAATCCTCAAACATTTTAAATGCTGCTTTAAGGATTTCTTCCAAATCAGAATAATCACCAATTATTGGTTTACTTATTCTATAATTTGCTCCCATTAACCTTTTTGGATACACGCTCCAAGGTGCACCCAAAAGTAGTTTATCTTCCTCTTTTAATATCCAAATTAAATCGACCATTCCAGATGATAGAACAATATGAAAACCAAAAGTAAATTTTTCTATTTTTTCTTCTTTTAACTTATAAAATTTCTCTTTTGAATCGAATGAAGAGAAATATCCTAAATCTCGAATTGTATCGATAACCTCTTCGCCATCAATAAAAATTAATCTTTTATTCTTGGGCGTGTTTTCCTTGCTGTACTTGTTAGAAAGTTTTTCATACCTTTCTACAAAGTTAATTTTTATCAAAGCCTCTTTTACTTTTGGATTCGGTTCGATCATTTTATTCCTCCATAAACCTTAGAATAACATCATATTCTGATGCAAATTCCTTGTAAGATTCAATACTAGGGAAGCACTGATTAAATCGAGTGCCCAAATTGCGCCGTCAGATTTTCAGGCAAATTGGACGAAAAATCCACAGGAATACTGACGTATTTCAAGGATTTTGAGTTCAATTTGACGAAAAGATGCAAGCAAGTTGGGTACTCAGTCCGTAGGACGTGATTTAATCAGTGGTTCCTTAGGTATCTCAGCATTACTTGACCAAACAGCAATGACAACAAATTCCGGGAACACCATTAAATATGCCCTTTTTAAGGCAACAACCTCAGAACGGCTATATCTGCCCTTTGATACTCCTCACCATCTCCGGAAAATGCTTATCAAGCTCCAGCGTTGCCCCGGAATGCATACCGTCAGGGATAACGATAATGTGATCAGCTCCGAGCAGCTGTTTTGTATATCCATGGTCGCCGACAACTTCGTCCTTGCCGCCTATTATGCAGCGGACACGTTTCCTGTCAAGGTCATCAAAAACGGCAGACATCTCTGCAAACCGGCTTACATCGCTCTCATACCCAAGCGCAGGTATAACCGCCTGCGGCTGCAAACACGGATTGACAAGCAGCAAGGGCTTTTGAAGCTTTATGGCAATAAGTAATGCAAGAAATCCGCCGAGACTTGTTCCGACAATCATATCTATCTTTTCGGATACGCACAAATCAAGCAGCCTGTTCAGGATAGTCTCGGGCTGGTCGCTGTCATAATCTATCTCCGGCGAGATAATAGTTTTCTCCAAACCGCATAGTGCTGAATACGCCGCATTGAAAGGTGTTCCTTTGTAGCCGTGAATATTTAGTACGTTCATAATGCTCCCTCCGGTTTACAATTGTCAAAAAGCTGACACTCTACCAAACATTCTCCGTCCAGTCAATCAGCTCATGCACAAGCTGCTCACGCTCCTTTTTACATTCTTCCTTGTAACGACGCTCGTCCTTAAATGCAATTCTGTATACCCACGAAATTTCGTTTGTCATCACATGGCCTATGTACTCAAAAGCAACGTGCTTGTGCGGAAAACTAAATCCGCTGTCTTCAATCCTCTTTTCGATATATAAACTGCTGTCATACGACGGCCATACAACATCATTCTTTCCCGAAAGGAGCATCACCGGACCGTTTATCTTTTCTACCGGGATAATGTCCTCTTCCTTGACCGTCTTTTCTTTGTTGATCGATATCAAGTGAAGCTCCTTTTCCTCTGCGAGAATCTTCGGCAAATTAAAGCTGCGGTAATTGTATGCAGCAAATGGCAGCTCTTTTCCCTTATAGCTCCAGCATGATGTGCCGGAGGGCTTCTTCGATTTTCCCGAAGCGACCAAACCCTCGCTTACAAAATATGACGGCACACGCGCGATCACGCAGGATATGCGTGGAAACATCGACGCACTCAGCAGTGCAAGCTCGCTGCCCTTTGACGCACCGTCAATGCCTATCTTATTGTAACCCTTTGCTTTCAGCCATGTAATAGCATTTTCGATATACTCAAGCGGCACACGGTCAAGATATTTTCCCGTCTGTTTTGTGCCGAAAAATGCAACGGCTAATGCCGGAATGCCGTGTTCACGATAGACCTGTGCAAACTGCTTTGTCAGCTTAATGCCGCCGTTTGAACCGGACACAACTATCATTACCTTGTCGTATCGATTTCCGGCAGGGTACAGAACGCCTTCAAAGCCGTCTTCTTTTACTGTTGCTTGTATCATGTTTTGTCTCTCCTTTTTTGAAAATAATTAAGTCGTCGATGTCCGTAACCACCGGCTTCTTCATATTCAAGCTTGTATCCGATATTTGTCCATGTGCGCATAGTGTACCTCCGTATGCTTGTTTACTCCCAGATAACAATACCTTCTTCTATATCCGCTCTATACTCCATACCCGATGTGATATAACCGGGAGTTTTAATATCTTTGCCTATTGTATCAAGAGCGCGGTAGAAAACGGCCTCATGCACCGCATAGTCCATATAAATGTCGGCAATATAATCATCTGTTCCCGTCAGGGTATAAAATCTTCTGGAATCCTCATGATAGGCAAAACATTCGCCTATCTCCCACGACAAAAGCGGACGTGATTCGTAGCCGTAATAGGCGTACTCTCTTCCGTTGTATTTTATTGCCTCAAATTTCTCGCTTGGATATCTCGCCAAGTAAAATGTCGAGAATTCAACCGGAGCAGCCGTATCCGGCAGGTCGTTTATTTTTTTGTTACGCAAGGTCGCTTCAACCATTGAAAACAACGCAGCGGCCACAAGAACGCCTATAATAATCTTTCGCTTAGTCATATTGTCATCTTCCTCTTGAGTGCTGCTTCACCTCATATATTTCATTTCCGCTTCTCTTCCCCGGCGGTATTCTTCCTGATACCCGAGGTTATCAGGAAAAGCCCAAAACATCTCAGGTTCATATTCAGCATTTGTGTTTATTTACTTTCTGATTTTATTATAATACACAATTCGCTTGAAGTCTATTGTTATTCTGCGAATTTCTCTATATAACTAAAAAAGTTTTAAGGCAATACCGCACAGAGATTGTGCCGAAGATGCGCAGTAGATTTTTATCAAGAGAGTGCATAAGACGCCCGAAGGAAGTGCCCTTGGGGTACGACCGCAGGAATACTGACGTATTTCAAGGGAGTTTTGTGTACTAT
>CAMHNT010000204.1 GCA_946186535.1 uncultured Clostridia bacterium | reverse complement strand
TGCAAATGCCCTTGGGGTACCGTCAGGCGGTCTTTGTGCGGTGTTGCCTTAATATAATGAATAGTGTTTAAATCAGGCTTTCCGATATTATGAAAATTAAAGCTTAGCGCCGCAGTTTGTGCAGAAAATCATTTTATCCGACATTTCTGCCCTGCAGTTAGGACATTTTTTCTTGTCTGAAGGAACAGGCGGCGTGGTGTGGGGGAGGGGAGAATGGTTGGTTGTAATAATATTTTCGTTTGAAGCGAGAACGGTCTGATTACCCGGATTCCGTGCGACTGATGATGTTGGTGAAGGAGTCTGATCTCTGAAAGACGGATTTTCACCGTTGAGATAATCGGTTGGGGCTGACTCATTCAAAGAAGATTTGTCAAGCTCGGCGCCGCAGTTTATGCAGAATTTCAGATTGGAAGTAACCATTGTTCCGCAGGCAGTGCATTTAACCTCGGGCTTCTTTTGAAAAAACGGTTTTCTTGATTTCTTTGGAACAGGCTCGGAGAATGAGGGCGTGGTGTCTTCTGATTTATCGGAGTTCACGGAAGCTTCTACGTTAATCATCTTCGGGTCGAGCAGGACCGTCGGTGCATTGAAATAGTCCTGCTTGTCATTGGGACCGGAACCGTTGCTGTTAATCATGGGTGTTCCGAGAACTGCTGTCTGAGTACTGAAATAGCTTGCGTTGTTCTGAGGTGTAACGGACTTTGAAATTTCTTTTGTTACATCGGAAGGTTTGTTCGGTTCAAGAGGTTTCTTCTCCTCGGAAGGCTTGTTCAGGTCGAGAGATTTCTTCTTCTCGGAAGGCTTGTTCAGGTCGAGAGAGTTCTTTTCCTCAGAAGGCTTGTTCGGGTCAAGCGATTTCTTCTCCTCGGAGGGTTTGTTCAAATCAAGAAATTTCTCCTCCTCACAGGGCTTTTTAGCGTTCAAATCATTGCCGCAAGCTGTGCAGAATGCAGTGCCTTCTTTTATGATTGCGCCGCATTTATTGCATAAAACTGTATTTTCGTTAAGCAATGATGAATCAAGAACAACGGTCGGAGCGCTGTAATAGCTTGTGCTATTCTGAGGTGTAACGGACTTCGGAATTTCTTTTGTTTCATCGGAAGTTTTGTCTGGTTCAAGAGATTTTTCCTCCTCGGAAGGCTTGTTCAGGTCAAGGGATTTCTTCTCCTCGGAAGGCTTGATCAGGTCAAGCGATTTCTTCTCCTCGGAAGGTTTGTTCAGGTCGAGCGATTTCTTTTCCTCGGAAGGCTTGTTCAGGTCGAGCGATTTCTTCTCCTCGGAAGGCTTGTTCAGGTCGAGCGATTTCTTCTCCTCAGAGGGATTTTTAGTGTTCAAATCATTGCCGCAAGTTGTGCAGAATGCAGAGCCTTCTTTTATGATTGCACCGCACTTGCTGCATAAAACTGTATTTTCGTTCAGCAATGATGAATCAAGAATAACGGTCGGAGCGGTGAAATAGCTTGCGTTGTTCTGAGGTGTAACGGACTTCGGAATTTCTTTTGTTTCATCGGAAGTTTTGTCCGGTTCAAGAGGTTTCTTTTCCTCGGAAGGCTTGTTCAGGTCAAGGGATTTCTTTTCTTTGAAAGGCTTGTTCATGTCAAGCGATTTTTTCTCCTCGGAAGGCTTTTTAGCGTTCAAATCATTGCCGCATGCTGTGCAGAATGCAGAGCCCTCTTTTATGATTGCGCCACATTTGCTGCATAAAATTGTATTTTCGTTCAGCACGGATGAATCAAGAACAACGGTCGGAGCGCTGTAATAGCTTGCGTTTTTTCGAGGAATATCAGGCTTGACGGAATCGTGAGTTTTCTTCCCTGGGGAGGAGGTTTCCGGTTCAGGAATGTTACCGTGTGCTGCGTTATTATTGGGAGTGGGAATAAACGAAGGAACAGGGAAAGAAAAATTCGTATTGAAATTGGTTTGTGCTCCGCATAACGTACAGTATACGAGATCTTTTTCAATCAGATTGCCGCATGCCGGACATGGCACCTCATCGGGATTGCTGCTGTCAGGAGTCACAGTCGCATTTCCGCACACCGTACAAAAGCCTGAATTCGCAGGAATTTCTGCGCCGCATTTCGAACAGTTGACAACGCCTTTGACTTCCAGGAGCTGTTTGCGGTACGCAGCAATTTTGTTTTCAACAGCTACTGCCTGAGCGACGTATTCGGAAAGAGACGGATCAGGGTCATTTGGATGAAGCTGAACGTATATCCTGCCGATATCGCGGTAGATGTTAAAGGCGTTTTTCTCTTCGTCGTTTATTGCAAAATTGATTCTTGCGGTTTCGGTTACGTCTTTTGTTTTTCGGACGGTTGACTGTCCGAAATTGGAAATTTTTTTACCGAAATCATCAAAAAAAGCCATGTCGATTCTCCTATCTGTCAGATAAATATGTTTAATATCATTAGTGTACAAAACTTCTATTATAATTTTATATGTTGTTATTGATGTTGTCAACATTTTATTGTGTAAATACGGTTTTTTAATATAAATATAATTTACGTCTTTTATAATAATACATCGTTTGGCTTTTATTTCATATTCAGTAAAATGTTGAAATAAAATATGAAAATTCAAAATGTTTAAATAAAGTATTGACAAGGGCAGTTTCTTGTGATATAATAATTGTCGCTGAGTTGAGAACAACGACAGTTGTGATTAGATCAGATTTTCAAAATTTGGAAAAATTTGAAAATCCTATTGACATATTAGGAAATGTGTGATATAATAATCAAGCGGTCGAGTTCAAAGCTTAACTGTACAAAATATGGTGGGTATAGCTTAGTTGGTTAAAGCGCCAGTTTGTGGCACTGGAGACCGTCGGTTCGAATCCGACTATCCACCCCATACGATCCATTAGCTCAGTTGGCAGAGCACTTGACTTTTAATCAAGGTGTCCGGAGTTCGAATCTCCGATGGGTCACCATTCAGCTGTTATGTGCTTATAACAGCTTGTTTTTTTATTGGGCTGTCGCCAAGCGGTAAGGCAACGGACTTTGACTCCGTCATCCCGTGGGTTCGAATCCCGCCAGCCCAATTTGAAACGCTCCTTGTCTGATGATAAGGAGCGTTTTTTGTATATAGAGTATTATAACTATTTTCATCAAAAAAGATATCCCGAAGTATTCCCGTTTTAACATTAAAAAAGTGAAAGCTGGTTTGATATATATGAAAATTGATTTGCCTGCTTGACGATGTCCCCGGGGCGGTGGCTGCCTGTCAGAAAAGGGGAGGAAGGATCGTGTTTTCCGAAGTTTTCCATAACCGCTTTTTTATCGTAATTTGCATAGCAGTAACGGCACAGATGAGGGCAGGTGTTGTATTCCCCGATATCGTTTCCTAAAAGACAGCTGCACCCGGGACGTGCATTTCCTTTCTTAGGAACATCAAGATTGACTCCGGCAGCTTTCTCAAGCATATCCTGCGTCATGCACCCGGAGACGTCTATTCCGTATGGTTCAAGCTCGGCTCCCTCGAAGCATGAGCGCACGGTCATGCCGTAATGACTGCCGATTTCTGCGAAAGCCTTTCCGATTTCTTTTCTTTCGGGTGTTGTGACTTCTCTCGCTTCGGGAAAGTTGCGTTTTGTTTTTGAATAGAGATCTATGAAACTTATGACAGCCTGTTCTGTGTAACCGCTTAATCCGGACGCGGCTTTTTCGAATGCTCTGATATGATAGTCGACGCTGTATTTTTCGGAAATAAAAATAGGATCATACCGCCAATTAACGGATTTTTTTCCAACTGCTTCCGAAAGCTTCCGGAAGCTTTCGATGACGGCTCTTTTGTTGGGGACATTGGGCTCGATTTCTTTTCCGTAGGGTGTTATGGTAACAAACCAGAACTGACGGAAATCGTTAAGCTCGTTTAAATAGCGAAGCATAGGCCCCGGATTTTTGGTGCAGAAGCAAAGTATGTCAACAACATCCGGAGAAAGAATATATTTTGTGACCTGCTCCGGGTAGTAGGGATTCCTGACGAGCACATACCCTTCACGGATTCTGTTAATAAACCATTTCCCGAAATAAGCCGGAATATCGGTCCTCATTCCTGTATTGATAATCATTATATAAACACCTTCTTTTCGGAGCATTTTATTACATTAGATGAGTTGTTCAAGAAAAAATATCGGCGTCACGAAATCTTTTCCTATATGCCAAATTGCAATATCAAATCGGACAGTTTACAAAATATTCACAAATTGTT
>CAMHNT010000203.1 GCA_946186535.1 uncultured Clostridia bacterium | reverse complement strand
TTAAATATTTCAGAGAAAAGCACTTGCCGAAACTCATATCCGGGCAAGTGCTTTTCTCTGAAATAAATTTATCTGTTTGCAAATACTGCAGTAAAATTGCAGCTGCTGACCCGGATTTCTTTTATGTATCCCGAATCAAAGTCAGTTGTTAAGGTGTATGAATAATTGTTTGTTTTTCCACTGAATGTTGCTGTAGTAAGAGTGCTTGACTGAGGCTCTTCATATTGAATATAAGTAAGTGCGTTTTCCTGCTGTGCATTTGCGAGAACGTCGCATATAATCTGTGGGAGTGACGTATCACCCATAAACGAACGGTCTGTGCTGAATTTAAGATCGTCAAGCATAATGCTGCAGCCGTTCTCGGAAAACGAGTATACGATTCCGTTGAGCTCGGCAGGCTCCGAAAATGTTATACTTGTAATGCCCTGGAATATGTGAGTAACACTCGCTTTGTAGCTGTTGGAGCCGTAATCTATTGAGCATATGTCGCCGTTCAGCTCGAGTATAGGCGGCGACGGTTCGGGTTTTGAGAGTGTGCATGAAACAAGAATTGGAATCATTAACAGTCCTAATACCGTTATTTTCAGCTTTCTTATAAGACATCACCTACATCAAAAATTTTATAGCTTCAATTATATCTCGGGCACTGACGCATGACATCGAATATTCATCGCTGCACTCGTTTGCCGCATAGCCGTGAAGATAAGCTCCTGCGACAGCTGCTTTGTAACAGTCGATTCCCTGACAGATCAGTGCGCCGATAATACCTGCAAGTACGTCGCCGCTGCCGCCCTTTGCGAGACAGCCGTTGCCCGTTGGGTTTACGGAAAGTCTTTCGCCGTCCGTTACAACGGTTCCGACTCCCTTGAGAACAAGTGTACAGCCGTAATACTCCGCAAACTCCAGAGCCGTCTGTTCTCTGCTGCTCTGTATCTTGGAAACAGGAGCATTCAGAAGTCTTGACATCTCTCCCGGGTGAGGGGTAAGCACGGTCGGAGCGGTACGTTCCTTTAATATATCTATATGCTTAGACAGGCAGTTTATGCCGTCTGCGTCGAGAATCACAGGTTT
Source organism: uncultured Clostridia bacterium (assembly GCA_946186535.1). GTDB lineage: Bacteria > Bacillota > Clostridia > Oscillospirales > Acutalibacteraceae > RUG592. The sequence goes on along the minus strand of CAMHNT010000203.1, from coordinate 3,159 downwards.
TTTACAGTTCCTGAGAAGTCCGGAAACGATCTTCTCGGTGTCGTTCGTTACCTTAAGACCGCAGCCGATAACGACAGCCGTGCATTTCTGTATCTCGTCAAGTATCCTTTCGAAATCGCTGAAGGAAAGTGTTCCGTCTTCGCTCGTTTCAAGCGGAACAAAAACCGATTCCCAGAGGTTTGAAGCGGCGATAGGATAAATTTTATCGGGGAGAATCATTTTTACAATACCTGCCCCGCAGGTCATGGCAGCACTTCCGCACAGCATAGCCGCTCCCGCCATTCCGTAACTTCCGCATACACAGGCAAGCGTTCCGAATGTCCCTTTGTTGCAGTCGCCCGAACGTTTTTCGTTTATTTCGTCAATTACGGATTCAAAAATACTTTCTGCCAATGTTTCGCTGTTATATTCATCAAATTCGCTTTGGTTGAAAAGGTTTACTATTTTCATATATGCTTCTCCTTTTACTATGATTGCGGACTCCTCACTCGAAATGAAGCTCGGAATCGTAGTAAAAAAAGGAAGTCTGAATTTTGAACAAACTTCCTTTTGTAAAATTGTAAATGTATCGCCTTTTTAAAATTTCGCCGTCAGTCTTCCGAAACCGGTCTTTTTTAGTTTCACCGTTTTTGGCTCCGCTATTCCGGAATCAGTTATTTTTTGCTTCTTTTGCGCTGCTTTCGGAATTTTCATTTTTTGGGGGCTCGGTTTTTGAATTGCCCGATTTTGCTTTTGAAGCGCTCTTTTTTCCTGAGTTTTTGAAAAGATCCAATTTTGTTGTATTTTTAAGATACGGTTTCATTGCGTCAAGCGTCTTGTCTCCGGGTGAGAAAAGAAGCAGACATTCGCCGCCGAATTTGTCAAGATGCATTTCCGCTCCGTAAACATCTTCACCGTTCGGAGTTATGCTTGCCTTGAAAATCTTTCTGTACGACTTCTTTGAAAATTCACCGTCCTTGAATTTTTTCAGTGTGTTGAAACGTTTTATATCAACACTGATAATTCTCTTGCGGTTTCTTTTTGCGATAACCTTGTCGATGGTGATGTTGCTGTTGGTAACTGCGTATTCGTATTCAACGTATAATCCCGTTACCAGATAATGCGCAGCATAAAATGCAAAGAAAACAGCACATATTGCAACTATTATAAAGTAGAAATTTACTGTTACGCCGAGCAGGATAAGTATTGCCGGAACTGCAAATATTGCTAAAAGATAAATAATAAGCTTCATGGTATCCTTTGATGTGTTTTTTCTGACTACAAGCTCTTCGGTAAATGTATCCATAGTTTAGTTACTCCTATTTAAAAAATTATAGTGAATTATAGTGATAGATAATAAAATAATAACACAATGCGACACATATTTCAAGATTTTTCGCATATTATACAGAAAGTTTACAATTTGAAAATTTATTGACATACAATTGGAAGAATCAGCACATAATATAAAAAAGCCGGCTTGATGAAGAGAAATAAAAAAAATCCGGTTTAAAATATTAAGGAACGCCTCGGGGAATGATATATATAGTTTTATGTATTCAAGAACGAATTAAACGGATAAATTTAAAAAATACTCTTGAAAATTCGACATAATAATGATATACTGTTATAAGTCGGATTTGTGTCCGTTTAATATGTGGAATATCGGCGGTTTTATCTGTTTGTGTATTCTGTTAAGCAGATTGTTCATGAGTTTGATCATGTATTAACTGTACGTATTCCCGAAAAATAACGCTGAGATAAAGAGGAGTAGCATAAAGCTCGCAGAAAGAGAGGGTGGGTCCCCGGCTGAAAACTCGCCCATGCAGGGAAGCTTTGTGTGAAGTTCGCTTTTGAGCGGCAGAGCTGAAACGTTTTGGATTGCAGAATGCAAGTAGGTTCTGACGGCAGGCACCGTTATCAGCCGGCAGAGTGTTTGCTTTGTAAACAGAATTTGGGTGGTACCACGGCTTGTTCGTCCCATGGAATACTTTAGTATTCCATGAGGACTTTTTTATTTTTTAATACGATTCCGGACATACTCTTGACATTAGAAATCGCCCGAGGATAGGAAGGATTCCCGGTAAGAGGTTTTGTAAAAATAAATAATGAGAAAAATTGCTCATTTACAGTCAAGAACAATGCTTCGGAAACGCAATAAAAAAAGTCGGAAAAGTCCAAAAACTATAATAGAGAAAAACCCTAACCGGTAAAGTCCCCTTCCACGGGCGATGTCTTATGTCAAGAATGTCTCCGGAATCGGGGTGAAAAAATCGGGGTAAAAAAAGAAAGGATGAAAGGTATGAATATGAAGGCTACTCTCGAAGAAATTCGTGACAGAGCTAAGGAAGAACTTTCAAAGGCTAACGCTATTGAAACTATTGAAGAGCTTCGCGTTAAATACGCAGGCAAAAAGGGTGAGCTTACCGCAATTTTAAAGCAGATGGGAAAGCTTTCTCCGGAGGAGCGTCCCGTTATCGGTCAGCTTGCCAATGACGTAAGAAGCTATATTGAAAATGCCATTGATACAAAGAAGAACGAGCTTGCAGAGGAAAAGCTTAAAAAGCAGCTCGAGGAGGAGCAGATCGACGTAACTCTTCCGTCCGACGTTTCTCCTCTCGGTCACAAGCATCCTCTTTCGATTGTGCTTGACGAGATAAAGGAAATTTTTGTGGGCATGGGATTTGAAATCGTTGAAGGACCCGAGGTTGAGTACGATTACTACAATTTCGAAGCGCTGAACATCCCGAAGGATCACCCTGCCCGTGACACCCAGGATACGTTCTATATTACGGATAATATTGTCCTCAGAACCCAGACATCACCTGTACAGGTTCGTGTTATGGAGAAAAAGAAGCCGCCGATAAGAATTATTTCTCCCGGCCGTGTTTTCAGAAGCGACGCAGTAGACGCTACTCATTCTCCGCTTTTCCACCAGATCGAGGGTCTTGTTGTGGATAAGGATATTACATTTGCCGACCTTAAGGGAACTCTCGAAACATTTATAAAGCGTCTGTACGGCGAGGACAGCGTCGTTCGTTTCCGTCCGCACCATTTCCCGTTTACCGAGCCTTCCGCGGAGGTTGACGTTCAGTGCTTCAGCTGTAAGGGCAAGGGATGCCGTGTCTGCAAGAACGAGGGCTGGATTGAGATTCTCGGCTGCGGCATGGTTCACCCGAA
>CAMHNT010000202.1 GCA_946186535.1 uncultured Clostridia bacterium | reverse complement strand
GCGTTCGGTTCAATTCCGAAAATGGAATCGGAGAGATTGATTTCATCAACCTTTGTGCCTTTCATATCTACTACTGCTACTGTTGGCATTCTGAATTCCTCCTTCCCTTACGCCTTGCAGGTATCTTTGATAACTACAGTACCGCCGTTAGGACCCGGAATTGCGCCCTTGATAGCGATGAGATTGTTCTCGGCGTCAACCTTAACGATCGCAAGGTTCTGAACCGTAACCTTCTCTGTACCCAAATGACCTGCCATTTTCTTGCCCTTCCAAACTCTTGAAGGAGTTGAACAAGCGCCCATAGAACCGCCGTGGCGGGCTACCGGACCTGAACCGTGAGTTTCCTTGAGTCTCTGGAAGTTCCAGCGCTTGATTACGCCGGCATATCCTTTACCTTTGCTTGTGCCTGTAACGTCGATCTTGTCGCCGGCTGCGAAAACGTCAGCCTTAATGATCTGACCAAGCTCATAAGCGTCGGTATTTTCAAATCTGAACTCTCTGAGAGTTCTCTTCGGAGCTACGTTAGCCTTCTTGAAGTGACCTGCCATAGGCTTGTTGACCTTGTGCGGCTTGAGGTCGCCGAATCCAAGCTGAACTGCTGCGTAGCCGTCGTTTTCTACTGTCTTCTTGAATGAAACAACGCATGGGCCTGCTTCAACTACAGTAACCGGAACGACTTTACCGGTTTCGTCGAAGATCTGAGTCATACCAATCTTCTTGCCGATAATTGCTTTCTGCATTTTTAATGCCTCCTGTATTAGAGTTATTGGTTGACTTTCGCCAACTTGACCCCGTGTGTGGTAGGTTGAACACCACTGAAATCAAAGCGGAAAACCGCTTGTTTCTTCACTCCGCCAAGAAGCGGCGGCGATAAGAACGGTCATCAAAGCTTGATTTCGATGTCAACACCAGCAGGGAGTTCCAAGCTCATGAGAGCCTCGACTGTCTTGTTAGACGGTCTGAGAATATCGATAAGTCTCTTGTGAGTTCTCATCTCAAACTGCTCACGGCTGTCCTTGTACTTATGAACAGCACGGAGGATTGTGATAACCTGCTTCTCCGTCGGGAGCGGAACAGGTCCCGAAACTCTTGCGCCTGTGCGCTTTGCTGTTGCTACGATTCTTTCAGCCGACTGATCAACGAGCTGATGATCGTAACCCTTAAGTCTTATCCTGATTTTTTCCTTGACTGCCACTGTAATCGCCTCCTGAAACACTTGAAATTTTTTCGGCGGGGACAATTATTTCTTTGCCGTCATTCGCTGTACACTCTTCCGGGTGTTTCAACGTATTCACATTTAAAAACCGGAAAACCGCAGGGGTTTCCGGGACATTCTGGCAAACTCGAATTTCTGACACGGCACAACACGGCTGTGCCAATTCCAAAATTCAAACTATAATCTCTGTCGCCCGGTTTAAAATCGGACATACTCCACGGAAAAACCGACGTATTCGCCGCAACCTCCCGCTTCATCGCATATCTTGTGCAGTCACGCAAGTAATAATATAACATACTTTTTCCATTTCGTCAAGCATCCGGCAAAATTCTTTTTTGTAGAAGATTTATCAACTTTTGAGATATTTTTATGCAAATCGACAACATTGTTTTGGTGATTTCTAGCAGGTCGGTAACTGATAAATTGTGTGACTTATATTTTTCTTATTCTCGCACTTATAAATACCCTCTGAATCAGGGAAATCAAAGTTCCGAATTCAGAGGGTTGTTTTTTCAATTATTCATTACTTGCTTTTGCCTAACGCCGTTCTTTATTATATGTTCAAAAAATATTACGTATACATATCTCCCAAGAGCAATTTCAGCTGTTCCTCTGTTGCTCCGTTCTCACGCATTCTTTGAATCATCTCAATTCGTTCTTCGGCTTTTCCTTCCGCTCTTCCTTCTGCTCTTCCTTCTGCTCTTCCTTCTGCTCTTCCTTCACGGCGTGCGCTGCCCAATGCCGTCGCTTCGTCGTGCAGACGCTTTTCCCGATAGTACGCTTCCTGACGAACCTTTTCGTCTCCGCTCAGTTCACGGAGTATTACTATTGTTTTTTGTACTTCCGGTATTTTTGTTTCCTTCTGAATTGCCATTAGATCCTCCTCCGTTTCTGCATTTATCAGGTCAAGCCAATCCTCAACAGGTTTGTTTCTTCTTGCCTTGCCTACTTTCTTCAGCTCAAAGAAATGTATGGCGAACTTATTTGACAGCACTTCGTGACGTTCGCTTTCCATTACTTTGAAATGTGAATGATAGTCGGAACAGTCAAACAGATTGAAATTAATAATGTTTATGCAGATAGTCTGCTTTAATTCTCCGTATTCCTCTCCGGCTTTAAGATCCTCGCTGTAAATTTTCGACCAATAGTATAATGTCCGTTCCCTGAAATCAGGCTCGCTGTTTACCTGCATTTCAATATTCACAATTTTGCCGTCAACGTCAAGCTTCAGATCCAGTCTTGAAAACTTCTGATAAAGATTTTCGGGAGTAAGCTCCACGTTGTTGATATAAATTTTCTTGATACTCTCACGTGGGATATCAAGCATAGCCGACAAAAAAGCGGCAATTATATCCTTGTTCTCCTCGTTGCCGAACACACGCTTGAAAATTACGTCCAGTTTAAGCTTAACTATTCGTTCTTCTCTGTTCACAGGTATCACCTCTTGCCATACGGTACAAATAATTGTTCACAAACTTAAGTGCATTTTGTTTATCTCTGATAATATTTTATCACATACGAAACAGAATATCAAGTATGCCTGTTATAAAATTACTGCCCGACAACACGCAGAAAAGCGTATTATCGGGCAGCATTAAAAATATATTACTCCTTGCTGAAAATCTGCATGATATCGAAGAATGTATCGTCGTCATCAACAGATGTAGGAGTTTTCTTTGTCTGGTTCTGAGCCGGCTGTGCCGGTTTGCTTACCTCTACCGTAGTGCGCTGAGGCTGTGAGAATGAAGTCTTGGACTCAGGCTTTACGAAGGTTTTCTGATCGAGTGAGCTTTCCGTTACGGGAACATCGTCGCCGAAACCGGTAGCGATAACGGTAACACGGATCTCGTCCTCCATGTTCTCGTCGAGAACCGCACCCCAGATGATGTTTGCGTCCTCGTCTGCCTGCTCCGTAATCATCGAAGAAGCGATGTCGATCTCGTCAAGACCGATATCCTGTGAGGCCGTGATGTTTACAACAAGACCCTTTGCGCCTGCGATAGTTGTTTCGAGAAGCGGAGAGCTGATTGCCTTCTTTGCTGCCTCGGCAGCCTTTTCCTTGCCCGTAGCCGAGCCTACGCCCATGTGAGCAAGACCTGCGTTAGCCATAACAGCGGTAACGTCAGCGAAGTCGAGGTTTACGAGACCCGGGATAAGAATAAGGTCGGAAATGCTCTGAACGCCCTGTCTGAGAACGTCGTCGGCAACCTCGAACGCATTCTTCAGAGTGATTCTCTCCTCGCTCACGCACTTAAGTCTTTCGTTCGGAACGATAACGAGAGAGTCAACCTGCTGTCTGAGCTCGTTGATACCTGCCTCAGCCTGCTGCATACGGTGCTTTCCTTCGAAAGCGAAAGGCTTCGTTACGATAGCAACCGTGAGAATACCAAGCTCCTTTGCGATCTTTGCAACGACCGGAGCCGCACCTGTACCTGTGCCGCCGCCCATGCCTGCGGTGATGAAGACCATGTCCGTATCCTTGAGGGCTGCTGCGATTTCGTCTGCGTTTTCTATGGCTGCCTTCTCACCGATGGCCGGCTGTGAGCCTGCGCCCTTTCCGTGAGTCAGCTTTTCGCCGATGTGAATTTTCTGATTGGCTTTTGATGTCTGCAGAACGTGGTCGTCCGTATTGATGGCGATAAACTCAACCGACTTGACGTTGCTGTTTACCATGCGGTTCACTGCGTTTCCGCCGCCGCCGCCAACACCGATTACTTTAATTACAGGCAAATTGCCGTTATACTCTTCTTCCAACTGGAAACCCATTTTATATTCCTCCTGACGTGTTAAATCACTGTAAAGTCTGTTAAACGCAACATTTATTGCTTTCGCATTTCTTTTCCGAAAATACGTCTATATACTTTGCTACTATATAAATTTATCACATTTGCACTGAAAATTCAATAATATTTTGTAAAATAAGAAAATTTCGACATATCGCTTAAAAAATTACATATTTTTTATTCAAGAATTACAACATTGTAACAAAGTTTTTTTTAACAACCCCTCCGTCAGCCTTCGGCTGACACC
>CAMHNT010000201.1 GCA_946186535.1 uncultured Clostridia bacterium | reverse complement strand
CTCGGCCTCAAACTCTTTTAGGAAGTGGGCGATCAAAAGCGGAATCCCTGTAAAGAAGCTCCTCGTTCTTTTTCGTAACCTTAACGAACTCGGGACGGACGAACGCTTTCTCAGCGCCGGGATGCTCCTCGAAGGTATGGAACTTCTTGTAATCAGGAAGAATCGAAGGTTGACCGAAGAACGAAGCAGAAAAAGCCGTTGTCGGATTCTGATAAACCTCGAGAGGCGTACCCTTCTGCTCGATTCTGCCCTTGTTTGTTATGATAATCTCATCGGCAACCTCAATTGCTTCATCCTGGTCGTGAGTTACGAAGATACTCGTAATACCAAGTTTCTCGATGGTACTCTTAAGCCAGCTTCTGAGTTCCTGTCTTACCTTTGCGTCGATAGCAGCAAAAGGCTCGTCAAGAAGCAAAAGCTTCGGATTAGGCGCAAGCGCTCTTGCGAAAGCGACTCTCTGACGCTGACCGCCGGAAAGCTGATTCGGATATCTTTTCTCCATACCCTTAAGACCAACAAGCTCTATAAGCTCAAGCACACGCTTTTCGATTTCGTCCTTCGGAACCTTCTGAAGTTCCAGACCGAACGCTACATTATCGAAAACCGTCATATATCTGAACAAGGCATAGCTCTGAAATACAAATCCGATGCCTCTCTTAGATGCGGGAATATCATTTACTACCTTTCCGTCAATCAGGATCTCGCCGCCGTCCGGGTGTTCCAGACCTGCGATCATTCGTAGAATCGTAGTTTTGCCGCTGCCGCTGGGGCCGAGGAGCGCTACAAGCTTTCCCTGCTCAATTCCAAAGTTTACATTGTCGCTTGCCTTGAAATCACCGTAATATTTTTCTATATTTTTAAGCTCTACATACATAATTGTTCACCCTATTTAATCCTTTTCGGTTTATTTATTTTTAGCTCTTGCTTCAAAGATGTTTCTGAGAATAAGAACCACTACTGCAATAAGAACAAGAAGTGATGACGCCGCAAACGCCGATGTGATAGAGTCGGCGGAACCTGACATATAGAGTGCGTCAATTTCAAGCGGAAGCGTAAAGGTTGAACCCCTCGTTTTTGAAAGCGCATGAACCGCACCGAATTCACCCAAAGCTCTTGCAGTACATAAAATTATACCGTAAACAAGTGCCCATTTGATATGAGGGAAAGTGATTTTTCTGAAAATCTTGAAGCCGCCTGCACCCATAAGCGCCGCCGCTTCCTCCTCGTCCGTACCGACCGTATTGAGAACAGGAACGATTTCACGTGATACAAACGGGAATGTAACAAAAATTGTTGCGAGAACAACACCCGGAATAGCGAACACAATCTGAATATTCGTACCCAGAGCGCCGTTTATTGAATCGATTATTCCTTTCGCCCAGCCTGATCTTCCGAAGGTCATGATAAATGCAAGACCGGCGATAACAGGAGAAATCGAGAACGGAATGTCTATCAGTGTTGAAAGAACGTTTTTTCCTTTGAAGTGAAACTTTGTGAGAAGATAAGAAGCCACAACTCCGAAAAACGTATTTACAATAACCGCAATAACGGTTGCAAGAATAGTTACACCGAGTGCGGAACGAACGTACTGAGTTGAAAGTGCGTTAAAGTAGAAGCTCCAGCCTTCTCTCAGTGAGTTGACAATAACAGCCGCAAGCGGAAGAACAAGCATGAATGCAGCAAAAATAAGGCTGACTGCTATAAGTACATATTTTGTGACCTTTCGGCCCCTTTCATCTTTTTCCAGTGTATCCATAATTTCACCGCCTTATCTAACACTTACACGTCTTGAACGACGAATCTGAATAATATTTATAATAAACAGAAGAGCAAAAGAAACTATAAGCAAGACAAGAGCGATTGCTGTTGCGCTTGCATAGTCCATACGCTCAAGTTTCTGCATGATTACATATGAAACGACCTGTGTACCGTTCTTTGCACTGTTGCCTGAAATGTAGATAACGCTGCCGTACTCGCCGATTCCTCTTGCCAGAGCAAGACCGAATCCCGTAAGAAGTGAAGGAAAAAGTTCAGGGAAAATGACCTTAAAAAAAGTTCTTCGTCTGCTTGCGCCGAGAATCAAAGCCGCCTCCTCATACTGAGGATCAAGCTTCTCAAGAACAGGCTGAACCGCTCTCACCGTAAAAGGGATACCGATAAATACGAGTGCAATCACGATACCGATTTTTGTATAAGATATATCAATTCCGATACTCGAGAAAAATTTTCCGGGAAAGCCTGTGTTCGAATACATCTTAGTAAGCGTAATACCTGCAACGGCTGTCGGAAGTGCGAACGGAAGCTCAATAAGTCCGTCAAGAATTTTCTTTCCCGGGAACTCGTATTTTACGAGGACCCATGCGAGTATAAGTCCGAAAATACTGTTTATAAAAGCAGCAATGAACGAGCAGAGAATGCTTGTTCCAAATGCAGACGCTACGTTCTTTGCCGTAATAAGCTTGAAAAATTCCGCCGGAGTAAGCTTGAATGAATATGCCAGAACTGACACAAGCGGTATTAAAATTAATAATGAAACCATTAAAACAGTTATTCCGAACGTGAGTTTAAAGCCCGGAATAACGCTTGATGATTTGCCTTTCTTTTTAAGTGCCATATATACATTCCTCCAATGTATCAGGAAAGCCGTATTCCGTTTGACAGAATCTGACGGAATACGGCAGACAATAAATCTCTCAGGTGTTAATTAACCTTCATAAATTTCATCGAAGATAGCTCCGTCATCGAAGAACTTCTCGTAAGCAGCGTCCCAGCCGCCGAAGTCATCAATCTTCACGAGATTTACATTAAGGTCAAATGTATCGCTGAAGGAATTAAGAATCTCTTCGTTGGTAGGTCTGTAACCGTTTTCTCCGATAATTTTCTGAGCTTCGTCGGAATAGAGATACTCAAGATAAACTTTAGCGAGCTCCTGTGTGCCGTTCTTGTTTGCATTTTCATCGACGATAGCAACACTCGGCTGAGCAAGAATGGAGATACTCGGAGTTACGATTTCATACTCGTCCGGATACTCTCTTACGCTGTTGATAGCCTCATTCTCCCAAGCAATAAGAATGTCGCCCTGACCGTTTTCAACGAAGGTCGTTGTTGCACCTCTTGCACCGGAGTCCATTACGGTAACGTTTGCATAAAGATCTCTTACGAATTCCTTAGCCTTCTCCTCGTCGTTGTTGTTATTTTCGATAGCGTACTCCCATGCTGCGAGGAAGTTCCAGCAAGCGCCGCCGCTGCTCTTCGGATCAGGATTGATTATCTCGACACCTTCTTTTGTAAGATCATCCCAATCCTTGATATCCTTCGGATTGCCCTTGCGAACGAGGAATACGATTGTGGATGTATAAGGAGAAGAATCAAGATCAAACTCGCTGATCCAGCCGCTTTCGATCAGACCTGACTGCTCAATAAGAGTGATATCATGAGCAAGAGCGAGAGTAACAACGTCTGCATTTGAGCCTTCGATTACGGAACGTGCCTGGCTGCCGGAACCACCATGAGACTGGATAACCTCAACCTCCTCGCCGTAGGTTTCCTTGTAATACTCCTCGAAAATTTCGTTGTAATTCTGATAAAGCTCTCTTGTCGGGTCATAAGAAACATTGGTAATGGAAAGCTGCTTTGCACCGCCTGCGGAGTTTCCGTTCTCCTCTGAGCCTGCCGAGGAACTGCCACTGTCGCCTGAAGAACATCCCACAAGCGCGGAACCCGCAATTGCTGCAACCAATAATAAACTAAAAATTCTCTTTTTCATAATATCTTACTCCTTTGAGTTGTGTTAAAAATAATAGTTAAAGTTATGTTCCTGTCAATAAATACATCAATAATCCTTAGTTAAAAATCTTAAATCACCGCTCTTCTTAGCAGATAAGTATATTTTAAACATCGTCCGTTTCTCCAGTTGTGTCTGAGCATTATCAAAAAAAACTTCATAAGTTCAAGCACTCTCCCTTTCATCATTTCTTCTCTTTTCTCTTTTAAAATATCAATTCTTACTAATAAGCTATGTTTAGTGTGTTTTAAAAAAGTTTTAAAATTAATGCACTTTTGAAGTCGTTGTTTTCCGGAGCAAAGCGTCACAGAAAACTGTTCTGTCAGTCAAAAGTACATTTATTTTATTCTTTAAATAACAACTTGCTTTACCGTCAAATGTTGTATTTGACTCAATAAAAAATATTTCCTCCGTAGCTTAAATTATTAATGATTTGTTAATCACCGGTTATATTATATTCGAT
>CAMHNT010000200.1 GCA_946186535.1 uncultured Clostridia bacterium | reverse complement strand
AAACACAAATGTGGAATATCTAAGTGTTGTTGAAAAAGCAGTTGATTTTATAGGTAATACTCGAAATGATGACTATTTATGGAGAAACAATGATAATTGCGATATTTTAAATTCAATTGAGTTTGTATATAATGAATTTGATTTGTTATCGTATGAAAAAAAAGAATTGTTAGATTCTATTATTGAAAGAGCTTCGTCATATTATTACTCGGTTAACTGTATCAATAATGATGATCTTTCAAGATTTCTTTTAATTGACAGCTTACAAGATGAATCAGAATTCATTTGGTTACTCAATTCCCAAAACCCCGACGGTGGTTTCGGTCTTGCCGAAAACTACGCCAGCGACATCATCGACACAAAGCTCGCCCTGAAAGCGCTTGCCGACCTCGGTGAAACAGAAGCTATGACAAACGCGGCAATGTACATTGCCGCGCTCCAGAACGATGACGGCGGTTTTTCGTATCAGCAGGGACTGGCTTCAAATCCCGAGCTTACTGCCGAGATCGCCGATATCTTCGGCGACTGCACCATCAAAGATCAGTCGTTAGCGTATACTCTGTCAGAAACGCTGACCGATCTTAATGACTATCTTGATGATAATATGCCCGCAATAGAGGATTTCGAAACAAACGATATGCCCGAGGTGTATCAGCATTTTCATACGGCACTTTTTAAACTGAAAACAACCGGAAGCTACAATGTCACGCCTTACTATGACTTGCAGGCAGCGGACGGTGGTGTATTTGACGACCCGATGGCTACAGCGTTGTTCCTTGAACTTATTGTTCGTGAGCAGAATTCTTTGATCGCAAGCATTGACCACATTACCGTTACAAACGATAGGGGATACTCTGTTTCGTCCTTTAATGCAAATGAAAATGTCAATATTAATGTTGTAAGCGATTATGAAACAGCAAAAGCGTATTTGAAGGTTTCCATCGAAACGCCAAGCGGCAGCATAATTCAGCTTACCAACCCAAATCTCGTTTGGAATACAGGCAACTCGGAAGAGGGAACATATAAAGTTAAAGCCGAAATCGTTCGTTCTTCCAATCAGGAAACGGTTGTTTCATTAACTCAGGAATTTAGAGTTTTGCATAGGCTTTCAATCGATAATCTGTCTCTTTCGTTGAGTCAGAGCTATTCGAGGGTTGGCGATACCGATTCTGTCAGCATAAATGCCGATGTCAGTCTGCAAAATTTCTCGGAAGATACCGACGATGTTGATGTTCGTTGGAGTATCATAAGCAATAATGAAGTAATTGACTCCGACAGCATAGCGGTAACCGAAGCAGATTTGGCAGCGGAAACGATTCACCTTACCGATTTTGCACCCGATACATCGACAAAGAGATCTTATACTATTTCAGCTGAGCTTGTATCAAATAATCTTGTTGTCGTGCAGGCTTCTACAAATTATTTTGTGTCTGACAAGGGTGTAGCTGTTGTTACGGATGTTGACAAGGAATACTTGTATGAAACTTCTGATGAAGCGGAAATCTCCGTTAGGCTTCGTGACGAGCGAGTTGTTGATTTGATCTTTACGACTTCTTCGCAGGATACAGAGCTTATTACTCAGTATGCAGATCAGGTAGATGCAATTAAAAATCAGCTTGAGCATTTGGGATATATTGTTAATCTCAGCTCTGTTGATACGTCTTATTTGACAGCAAGGGACACATTCGCTTGGATAGAATATGATCACCCAAATTACAACACGCAGTCGCCGTACACCAAGCATATCGTATATGAAGAAGATAATATACAAATGCTGGGATATACGGCTGTTCCGTATAAGGATTTCCTTCTCGTGCCTGATGATAATGATTCAAGAAAGATTTTTACATTTGATATTCAAAGGGATACTACAGACTGGCACAGTATGAACGGCGGCGGATTCCTGTTCAATACAGTTATTGAAGATAATACCATCAGTGGATATTATGTTCTTATAACCGGTAACGGTCTAAAACTGTACAGCCTCAATGCGCTGAACTTGGATACTTTCCGCAATACCGGAAACCAGGGTACTTTACTGCAAACATTCCCGTTCACTAATGTATACGATGAGCATCATATTGTAATAAATGCTGACAGTGAATCGCTTTCGCTCTGGGACGGTGAGAATATCGTTATTAATGACTATTCACTTCCAACACAATACGGTAACGGCTATGGACCGATCACCAGTCATGCAAGTCATGGTTGTAGTCAGCGCTCGTATTTTACGTTTGCAAATATAACCATGCAGACAATTACGGGAGAGAAGCTGTCTGATGTTCTTGATAACTACAATTTTGAAAGCCCGAACAGCCGATATGTTATCAATCTCAGCGATGATACACTGGAAAATCTTGATACTGAAGACGACTACGAAGAAACAGCACAAAAGATCATTGACAACAACATAACCTTTATCGGATTAGGAAACGATTCAAACAGATCACAGTACCAGACTCTTCTTTCCGAAATCGGAAGCAACGGAATGTATTATGATTTCCTTAATACAGCAACTGGTACCAATCTCAACAACTATATTATTACTCGTGAAGAAAATAAACGTGTAAAAATAGATAACGATATAGTTGCAACCGATTTAGTGTTTAAGGGCACTCTTAGTGATGGTACAGAGGTCACACGGTCATTCGATGAGTTATGTGTTGGCGAAACTATAAACTTCACCATACCTACCGAACCGGATAATCTGACAGCCGGTATAGATGCAGTATTGCTTGATAATATAACATTAACGTACAGTGATGAGAATGGCATCAGAAGAGTTGTTAATTCCGATCCTGTGACGCTGCCTGTGCTTATGCCGGAAACAAAGATAACAAATCAGGTATCTACGGATAAACCCGAGTATTCTTCTTATCAGAACGTAGTTATTTTTGACCGTATACATAATGTATTTAATAACCGTTCTGCAAAAAATCTCACTAATGTTATTACTGTTTTGGATCACAATGATGAAGTGATTGAAGAGTATACATTGGCGCTTCCCGAATTAATGCCGAACGGCTTTACCGAACGCAGAGTGACCTGGAATACATCGGATAATTTAGGCGGAACATATACGGTTCGCTCGGACGTTTATGACGGTAATCGACTTCTTTCACGGAGTACGGCAGATTTTTCAATATCAATTTCAAGTACAACTGATATAAAGCTTATTGGACAGCTTGCCATTTCGGATAAAACGTATGATGTAGGCGATTCGATTACGATAAACACGTCTATTGAGAATGCAGGACACAGTGCTGTTACGAATGCTCGGACTTTAATTAAAATCTTTGATGTAGAGAACGAGACGGTTGTATATCAGTATCAAGCGCCATTGAGCCTTGATGTTTCAGAAGACGATACAGACAGTATAACCGTTGTACCGGAAGATGATTTCTCTTTGCTTAGAGGATCAAGATATCTTGTGACTTATGAGGCTGTAACGGCGGATAATCTAACGATTCCGCTCTCAAGTGATGGATTTGAGCTTGAAGGGGTTGTTCAAATGGTTACATTGTATTTTGTGGATAACACTCAGCAGCATTGGGTTCATAATGATAATGCTGTAATGGAGCTTGTAGATAATACCTTTGGACATGATCACTACGATATGACTAAAATCGATGATGTGACCTGGGCGGCAGAAGTTCCTGCAAGTGCTTATAATATTACATTTAACCGTTTCAATCCGGGAAAAACAACACAGTGGAATTCATGGAGTGCAGGAGGAAGAAATAGTAACAACACTTATTTTGCTGATATAGCAGAGCATGGCCATTGGGGATATGTAGAATATGTTGTAAACGAGAACTATTTCCATACCGGTGATGTAATCTATCTTGATCTGTCTGATTTTAACTCATGGGAAAATGATAATGCTATAATGTATGCTAATTTCTCCGATGCATCAAAAGTTGAAAATGGCGGAGCTGATATCAACATAGCAGCATGGAGTAATTCCGAATTGTATCAGCCCAGACAGATTACCGGCAATCCCAACGGACATATTTACACATATGTTGTAACTGCTTCGGATGAAGGCAAGGATGTACTGAGATTCTGGAGAGGAAACGCAACTACACTGTGGAATTGTTCAGTAACTCTGGATTATGATGCATATAAGACAGGAACTAATTGCATAAAGGTAACAGGATGGAATTCACAAGGTAATGTTTATTCCAGATAAATAATCAATATCAGGATAAAAACAGGAGTCATTGTGACTCAAAATGTCATAATGATTCCTGCTTTTA
>CAMHNT010000199.1 GCA_946186535.1 uncultured Clostridia bacterium | reverse complement strand
GGTGCCCGCAGCACACCAAGAAGTCAAGCCGCAAGGCGCAGACTGATTGGATTGTTCTGCAAATGCCCTTGGGGTACCGTCAGGCGGTCTTTGTGCGGTGTTGCCTCAAGTTTCGGCAGCGCATGCCAAAGCACCGAACCCACAAAAAAGGGGGGCTGCGCAAATCAAAAAATTTAGCGGCAGCCCCTTTTTAAGGAAAGAAAAATATGAAAAAGTATGGAAATGTCAAAAGTATATGGATTACTCTGAGGCTTCGGCTTTTCTCTGCTCGATAACCTTCTGGGCTATGTTGCCCGGAGCGTCTTCATAGCGTACGAACTCGAATGTATATGAACCTCTGCCTTGAGTTGACTGTCTTAAAAATACTGAGAAATCATGCATTTCCGCCATCGGAACCTCGGCGTCGATTTCCTGATATCCCGATTCAGCCGGCGACATTCCGAGAACTCTGCCGCGGCGCTTCGTAATTTCTCCCATGATATCGCCCATGTTACCGTCCGGAACAACAGCCTTGAGCGAACCAATAGGTTCAAGAAGAACAGGATTTGCAATTGGCATGCCGTTCTTATATGCAATCGAAGCGGCTGTCTTGAATGCCATTTCCGACGAGTCAACCGGGTGATATGATCCGTCATAAAGCGTAGCCTTCAGACCTACTACGGGATATCCTGCGAGAGGTCCCTTGACAATGCTGTCACGAAGTCCCTTTTCGACTGCCGGGAAAAATCCCTTCGGGACCGAACCGCCGACAACTCTCTGGTCGAAAAGAAGATCGTCTCCGTCGTACGGCTCGAATTCGATCCAGACGTCTCCGAACTGGCCGTGACCTCCGGACTGCTTTTTATGCCTTCCCTGAACCTGAACTTTTTTCTTGATTGTTTCTCTGTATGCAACCTTCGGCTGCTCGAGAACAACGTCAATGCCGTATTTGCTCTTGAGCTTGGAAACCACGACGTCAAGATGCTGTTCGCCAAGTCCCGAAACCACCATCTGATGTGTTTCGTGATCGTTTCTGTAGGAAAGGGTCTTATCCTCCTCACAGAGCTTCGAAAGCCCCTGAGCGACCTTATCCTCATCGCCCTTCTTCTTCGGACGGATAGCCATCGAATAGGAAGCGTTCGGATAATCTATTCCCTCAAGCGTAACCTTTCTGATAGGCGAACAGAGCGTATCGCCTGTATTTGTATACAAAAGCTTCGGAATACAGCCGATGTCTCCGGCGCCGACGTACGAAACGTCCTCCTGCTTTTTTCCTCTCGGGATCATAACCTTAGTGATTCTTTCACTTTCTCCGGTTCTCATGTTTATGAGCGGTGTGTCGGTTGAAACCTTTCCGGAAATAACCTTGAAATACGAAAGCTTTCCTACGAACGGGTCGGAAACCGTCTTGAAAACGAGAGCCGCAGCCGCAGCCGACGAATTAACGGAAAGTTCCACGAGCTCGCCGCTCGGGTCTGAACCGATCTCCGTGCCCTTTGACGCCGCATTCGGAGCAAGCCACACGAGACTGTTGAGGAACTGGTCGATTCCGTAGGTCAGCTGAGCGTCGCCGCAGAAAACGGGACAGATCGTGCCGTCCTTAACGCCCTGTGAAACGCCGAGAATAATTTCCTCCGGAGTGAACTCCTCGCCCATGAGGAACTTGTCGAGAAGCTCCTCGCTCGTTTCGGCAACAGCCTCCTTGATAGCCGTTCTGAGTCCCTCGAGCCTGTCGCCCATATCCGGGAGCGGAACCTGAGTCACCTTGCCGTCTTCGTATTTGTATGCCTTGTAATCAAAAAGATTGACGTAGGTATTTGCCTGACCGTTCTCGATATAAGGAACAACAACCGGGCAGACCGACGGGCCGAACTCCGCTTTCAGAGTTTCGAACACCCGATAGAATCTCGCGCTTTCGTCGCAGAGTCCGTTTACGAAAAACACCTTCGTAAGCCCCTGCTTTTCGGCGAGCTTCACTGCCTTCTCCGTTCCGATGTTAACGCCGTTCTTTCCCGACACAACGATAACCGCTGTATCTGCGGCACGCATTCCCTCATAGAGTCCTCCCTGAAAATCAAGAAGACCGGGAGTGTCGATTATATTGATTTTGTTTCCCTTCCACTCGATCGGAGCGATTGAAGAAACAACGGAAACTTTTCTTTTGATTTCTTCCGGGTCAAAATCCAGGACAGTATTTCCGTCCTCGACTTTTCCGAGTCTGTCGGAAGCGCCCGAAAGATAGAGCATAGCCTCGGCGAGCGACGTCTTGCCGCAGGAGCCGTGACCTGCAAGCGCAATATTAAAAATCTTATTTGGTTCGTACTGTTTCAATCGGAATAACTCCTTTCAATGATATATAATTTATAAAAATCCGAAAACAGAAAAATCTCAAATTCGCAGTTCCAAACCGATTACCGGTTATCAATTATATATTCAGTATTTTTTATTATTTATAGAAAATCAATATATTATTCTATATCCCGGAGCAGCAGGCTAAACCTATCCGTCTGATAACAATTAGAACAATAAAAGTTCTCTCTGATTATTAATTATATCACGGTTGCACAAAAAATCAACGAAAATTTTTTGTTTTTTAGAAAATTAACTCATTGCACTAAAACGCCGCACACCATTTGTTAATACTGCACAAAATTATTCTATATTTATGTACGGTTTATTAATATATAACAAGTAAGATACAATCCAAAAATATATTTTCTTTTACACTGACAATACTGCAATGTACAGTAACATTAACACATATAATACCAATTAATCAGATATTCATCAAAACTTCCGAATAAAAAATATCCCTCCGACATATATATTAACAAACAAACTGGAGGGACGTTTTATGAGAGTTTTTATTTTAACAAGAAAACGATTGGCTGTAATAGGAGCGGCGCTGGCGGTTGTTCTCTGTTTGGGGATATTCAGCGTTTCGGGAAACGACGTTGCCGTAGCCGCAAATGCGTCTCAGCGAAGCATACCTATTTACTGCGTCGATACCGACGAAAAGAAAGTCAGCATAAGCTTTGACGCAGCATGGGGAAACGAACAGACCCAGACTCTTCTTGATATTCTCGAAAAATACAACATAAAATCAACATTTTTCCTCGTCGGAGACTGGGTCAGGAACTATCCCGAAGACGTCAAAAACATAGCCAAAGCCGGTCATGACGTCGGCAACCATTCGAACACCCACCCATACATGACTCAGCTTGACGTAAGCGGAATCAGAAGCGAAATTGAAACCTGCAACAACGACATCGAAGCGCTGACAGGAAAGAAACCGACTCTTTTCAGACCGCCGTACGGCGACTATGACAACAACGTTGTCGACACTGTCACGGGCATGGGAATGTACTGTGTTCAGTGGGACGTTGATTCGCTCGACTGGAAAAACCTTTCAACCGAAGAAATGTGCAGCAGAATCAGAAACAACATAAAAAGCGGCTCAATCGTACTTATGCACAACGGCGCAGAAAACACCCCGGGTGCGCTGCCAACGATCATCGAGTGCATTCAGGAGCTCGGCTATGAAATAGTACCTATTTCCGAACTTTTGCCGAAGGGCGAATACACGACCGACCACACCGGAATGATGATCTCAAACAGCAAGCCAACGAATCAGAGCAGCGACAAATCCGCCACAGCCTCTTCAACCGATTCCGACAGCGAAAAAACACGTCAGACCGCAGCCGAGGTTGAAACGGTAACATCGGGAACTTTCTCCGGCTCACAGACTTCCGACACCGACACAAACACAACATCGGACATTTCATCAAGGAACATTGCTTCATCTTCAGGAACATCCTCGGCAGCAACTTCAAACACCACATCAACAAACCAAGGCGTAAAAGGCGAACTCAACAACATGATAAACAACACCAGCCAAAAGAAATGATTTTACACCGATTCCGGAGACATTCTTTACATGAGACATCGCCCGAGGCGGCGGACTTTAACGGTTAGGGTTTCTTTTTTTATACCGATTCCGAAGACATTCTTGACATAAGCCATCGCCCGTGGCGGCGGACTTTAACGGTTAGGGTTTCTCTCTATCTAACTCATTGGACTTTTCATACAGTCGTTTATCAAAGATATTGAAAGCATAAACAAATAATATTTTTCGCCAAACGAACAAACTCACGGCACGAAAACCGAACACAGTAGGCGGCCGTCAGGTCGCCGGGCGTAAAGCGAGCGGCTGTGGAGCCCGAAGGGCGGAACATTTAGCGAGCGGCAGAGAAGTCAGGTAGACTTCAAAAACTTGCGGCACGAACTAAAGGGGTTGTTAGGGGAAAATCGCACATTTAAG
>CAMHNT010000198.1 GCA_946186535.1 uncultured Clostridia bacterium | reverse complement strand
TTGCTGTGCTGCAGTACATAGATGACAATGATAAAAAGAAAAAGTAACCGCCTCTAAATCCCAAAAGTTGCGGTTACTTTTTAAACGCGACCGGGGATAAACCGTCTATCGGCAATCCACCTTGTACTTCTATTATATGCTTAAAATGCAGGAATGTCAACCGTTTGGGAAATTTTATTCATAACTGATAATAAATAAAAAAAGACGAAAAAGAACCGCCCGAAATGATTTCGAGCGGTTCCTTTTTGGGGTATATATGCTAATTGAAGTAATACGCTATGTTTGCGGACTGCCGTATAGAAATATCGGAAAGGAACAGGAAAAAGTCGGTGTATACCCTCATTATTCAATAGGAGATTCAGGGTTCAGCAGTCCGCTGTGTGTAAGCAAATTTGTTTTATGCGGCGGAAGCATTTTTACTGCTGTTATCCGCCTTCGAGCTTGTTGAGCTTGTATTATCGCTGCTGTCCGTGTCAGCCGGGCTTTCGACATCTGACTGCGTGTCGCTGTCTGTTTCTTTGTTTTTGTCTGTGTTACTGTCAATATCACTGTTATTACTGTTGTCGGAAGCTGTGTCGCTGTCGTTCGGTGTTCCTTTTACGTATTCGATTGTGAATACACCGAGCTGGTCGATAATTGCGTCCTCAAGCTGGAAGTAATCTCCGAAGTCGTCGTATTCCTCCATGTAATCATTGGTATAGTCTGGATCGAAGTATTTGTCGTTTGACGAATATTCGTCGTAAAGCTTTATCGCTTCTGCACGAAGCTCCGAGTAATAATCGGAATAGTGCTCCTTATGCCATTCTTCAAAATCGACTCCGTCAATTGCTGCGCAGGCGTTATATGCCCATGACGGTGCAACGTAGTCAAGGAAGCTGTAAAGATACGAGATATCGCCGTCGTATCCGAAGCAAATGTAATCGTCACGATAGTAGGTTTCATTTTCCAAGTAGTAGCTGCTCGACATATCACGCTGAATTTTCTGTATTCCGTTCTTTTCAAGGTAGTTCTGAGTGTTTCTGTAGTCCTCCTTGATGTTCACACGAATTGAATCGTATGCGTTGTAATAGTAGGTCCGGGAACCTCTCTGTTTGGTATCAACGTACGAAATCTTAAGCTCAATATACTGATTGCCGAAGTCATAATCATAGTAGTGTGAGTTAGGGAAGTTTTCATCAGCGAGTATATCGGCTTTGAGAGCTTCGTACAAGCCCGACATGAATTTTTCGTCTTTCGGAAGAGTTGCGTAACCTACCGATGTATACTCGGAATCTCCGTAATCATTATTGAATCTGATATAATAGTCGAGGTCAGCCTCTGTTATCTCGAAGCCTTCTCTGTTTTCCTCATACCAGATTTCGGGATATCGTGTAGCCTTGTATTCCTCGGAATTGTAGAGCTTTTGGAGCAGATCCTCCAGCTTCTGCAAATCGTAGGTGTAATAAGTGTAAACATTGTAGGTTGAGATATAATAGGATCTTACGGTTTTAAAACCGACCTTTTTGTTGTAGCTGAAATCAAAGGCTGCGCTGTTTACGAGGTCGTAGCTCTTTTTCTCGGCTTCGTAATATCCGCCTCTGGAGTCTGATTTTTCAATAATAACGTCGTTTGCATCTACAGCATTTGTGTCATACATATAATCATAGTCGTCGTATTCTTCATAGGGTTCTTCGCCGATATAGTACGGATAATCATTTGCTTTTCTGATTCCGTCTGCAATAACCTGATGAATCTCGGTTATTGTTCTGATGTTTTCGGGATCCTTGTATTCAACGTAATCGAACTCAATGGATTTTATCATATCCGGATTCGGAACGTAGGTGTCTATTCCGAGGCCTGTTGAAAGAGCAAATAAGACTCCGAGGGCAGCGACCGTTGTACAGCCGAAAACTATAGCCGACGGGAGGAACTTTCCTTTAAGTCCTCTCGAGAAGATGAGGTGCAGGACAAAGAATGCAACAAAAGCAATTACAACATACCAGAACGCAAACACAAACATATTCGTGAATCCTCTGTAAGCTGTTTCCGCAGCAATGAATCCGATGAACGAGCCTGCCGCAACGGAAGCGCCGGCTTTTATGATCATAGGAAGCCACGGGAATGCAAAGCCGTTCTGCGAGCTTTCTGCCTTTCTTTTGTTTGCAACGTAGAGAGTGAGGAAAAATGCGCCTGCCGTGAAGAGAATATCCCATGCAATTGAAGCGATCACGGTTGAGGTGTTTGTATCCTCGTAGAAATATATGTTCATTACGCTGAATGCATAAGGCGCAATTGCCGTTAAGAGCGGTGTATCTACGCTTGACTCCATATCAAAGCCCGGTATCATCTCGGACATAAGCCCGAAATATATAGCGATAACGGCAACCCAGATACAGTTTGAAATAAACGTTACTATTGCCGTATCGACAACCGTACCGCAGCAGTAGGCGACGAGTGCGGTGAACGTATAAGCGGCGCAAATCATAATCAAGGTCGAGAATATCATAAAGACGCAGTCTCCGAAATATTCTCCCGAGAATGCCGTGACTCCGAGAACAACAACGGAAGCTATCGTGAAAGGTGCGGCGATTGCCGAAACACCGGCGAGAAGATGCGAGACGAACATTGTCGTCCGGTTCGTCGGAAGTGCGCCGAACATATCAACGCTTCGTTTGTTGTGCAGGAATGAAAAGGTTTTCAGTGCGGATATATAAACAAAGAATGCTGCCATACATTCAAAAACTGCAATTGTGACAGGTGCTATTGCATCATTGTCAGACGAGATGTCTATTGCCATTAAGTACAGGTCGAGAATGATTCCTATTCCGAGAAAAACCGAGAAGATTATCATTATTGCACGGTTTCTTTTGAACGCCCATTTGAAGAGAGTTTTGAAGTCCTTACTTGATAATGTTGTCGATGTCATAGCCTACCACCTCCATTTCGCTGATGAATACTTCCTCGAGCGTGAGAGGAAGCATTTCCATATACACAGGGTTAAGTAATCTGATTTTCTCTTCAATCTCATCTGCGGAGCCTTTTATTGTCATGTTAAGAAGCTTGCCCTGACGCTGAATTTTCACGACATTCATATCGGAGAATACGCCTTCGCCGATTTCCTGATCGAATACGACCTGAACGCGGTGAATACCGAGCTTAGCTTCGTCAAGCTCCTTTTCAAGGACAATTCCGCCGCTGTGGATAAGACCGATGTGGTCGCAGACGTCCTCAAGCTCTCTGAGGTTATGGGAAGCGATGATGATAGTCGACTGATTTTCCGTAACCATTTCTATGAGAAGCTTTTTGATGAGCTGACGAACGACAGGGTCGAGTCCGTCGAAAATCTCGTCGAGCATAAGATACTTCGGACAGGTTGAAAGAGCGAGCATGAGAGCCGCCTGTCTTTGCATACCCTTTGACATATTGATTATTCTGTCGGTAGTTTTTATCGGAAATATACAGCTGAGCTTCCGGAACTTATCCTCGTCCCAGTTGGGGTAGAGGCTTCTGTAAAGCTCCGCAAGGTTTGCGACGGTTGAGTTGTTGTAGAAGTAAGGAAAATCCGAGATGAAAAAGCACTGAGCTTTCACGGAGGGATTTTCGAAGGTTGGTTCGCCGTCGATTTCGACAGAGCCGCCGTCGGGTTCATAGACGCCGGAAATAATTCTCAGCAGGGTTGATTTTCCCGAACCGTTTGAACCGATAAGGCCGAAAACGGAGCCTGTCGGGATATTGAAGGAAAGGTTATCGAGCGCAACCTTTTCGCCGAATGTTTTTGTGATGTTCTTAATGGCTAACATTATGTTCCGTCACCTCCAAAATAAATATCGTTGACCATAGCGTTTACCTCGTCTTTGGAGATACCGACGTCGGAAGCATTTTTAATGGCTTTTGCGAGATCGTTTTTTGCTTCCTCCTGATGACTGTTCAGGACAGCGGAGCTGTCTGCGACGAAAGAGCCTTTACCGACGGTTGAATAGATGTATCCGTTCTGTTCAAGCAACTGATAGGATTTTGAAACGGTATTCGGATTGACTCCGAGCTGCTGAGCCATTGCACGAACTGTCGGAAGTTTTTCGTGCGGAGTAAGCACCCCCATGCCGATGAGCCGCACGACGTTGTTATAAAGCTGTTCGTAAATCGGTTCTCTGCTTTGATAGTTAATAGTAAACAATCTCCAAACCTCCTTTTTCTTTATTGAAATAGTTTCCGAAAGTGTTTTGCAAACATACTTCATTAATCCTATTTATAAGCAACGTGCCGACAGATTCACGGCAGGTCTGTTTTTTATGGCTTTTTGTTTTTTGTTTTTTTACTGATATTGTTTTACCCGTGAATCTATCGGGGG
>CAMHNT010000197.1 GCA_946186535.1 uncultured Clostridia bacterium | reverse complement strand
GCTGATTACAAATCAGCTGCTCTACCAACTGAGCTACACCAGCGTAATTAAGCTTTTCGCTGTATCCACAACAATCGACTTTCTCAATCGTGCTTATTTATTATATCACACTTTCAGGACTTTGTCAACAATTTTTTAGTTTTATTTTTTCAAACTAAATTCCCAACCGTTCGTTCCTCAGTGCTTTAATATAATATCACATACATCGGCATTTGTCAACACTTAATTAAAAATTTTTTTAACAAATGCCGATGCAGTAATTAAATATCACTGGTTTTCTTTTTTCTTCTCTTCATCGATTTTCTTATCAAGATTTGCCTTCATCTGAAGTATTCCCTTGATATTCTCATTTGAAACAAAAATAGGAGCCGGTCCGAATGCATTGATAACAACACCTCCGTTTTTCAAACCTATATCCGCACACTGCTCAAAAGACATAAAGAAAGTTTTCGGCTGATCTTCGCCTTTAAAAGCATTATCCCATTTTTTGAGAGCTGCCCAATCGGTAAACACCGGAAGAGCCATAAGCTTATCATTTGCCGGATGCGGAAGAAGTCTGAATGAAATCTGTGAATTCTGTTTAAGGACAGCCTTGCCTTCAGAACTCTTTTCGGTATCGATTTCCAGCCTTACGGGTGTAATATAATGACCGGAGAAAACCGCAAATGTAAAGATATTCGCAAAGGCAGTATTCTTTATGAGTCTGCCATATTCATAGGATAATCCCAAAAGATACGGACTTTCAGCAGGATATTTCGGATTCGGAACAGCCTGAGGACGAATGTTGGTAACAACAGCATAAACGGGAATAGCGTCCTGATCCTTTATAGATTCAAATCTTA
Organism: uncultured Clostridia bacterium; assembly: GCA_946186535.1. Classification (GTDB taxonomy): domain Bacteria; phylum Bacillota; class Clostridia; order Oscillospirales; family Acutalibacteraceae; genus RUG592. The sequence goes on along the minus strand of CAMHNT010000197.1, from coordinate 3,495 downwards.
TGCCCACTCTGCTGTCGGTTGCGGTTTCGACCATATTCATCGGCCCTTCCTCGATAGCGTCAATCTCAGCCTCTATTCCCTGCGGCAAAACAGGATGAAGAATATAAACTTTATCATGAACATTCACCGTTCCATGAACGTTACCTCCGACGATAAGTCCTTTATCGTCTTTCATTTTAAAGACATCCTCAATAAGAATGGTAAATCTGCGGACTGCTGAAGTATCGGCACTTTTTTCTTCCGGGAGTGATTCTTTCCGGTCCTTGTTTTCCGTTTTCTCTTCAACATCTTTCTCTTCTTCAAGATTCTTTGATTCGGAAGTTTCCGCTTCAACTTTCTCCTTTGTCTCTTCCTCGGCTTCAGCCTTTTCACTGTCGATAAGCTTGTTGGCTTTTTCCGCCAACTCATCTACACTTTTTTTATCCTTTTTAGAACGCCTGTTAAAAAGTCCCATTTTTAAATTCTCCTTATTTATGAAAATCAATTACAAATACAAAAATTTGGAATCAACATATATTAATACAGTATAATCATAACACAGCTTACATTTCGTTGTCAATGTTTACTTTCATTTTTGTTTTTAATGCCAATACCATTCAGATGTTAAGATGTAACTCAATCAATATATTCCGGAGCACCTACCTCATATATTTTTCAGAAGTAATTGGGATATCAGAACGAATACAGTTACAAAACAATTATTAAACTCTTTGGGCAGAACGAACCCCTGCCCGAAGAATTAAGGCAATACCGCACAGAGATTGTGCCGAAGATGCGCAGTAGATTTTTTCGTCAGAGTGCATAAAACGACCGCAGGAATACTGACGTATTTCAAGGGAGTTTTGTGTACTATGACGGAAAAAGATCAAGCAGATTCGGTGCAAAGCCGTCAGGCGGTCTTTGTGCGGTGTTGCCTTAAATTCATATCGGGCAGGGGTTTCACCATACATAGTTTACATACAAGAGAAGAATTTTTATCTCAACATAAATATCAATATCTAAACCAAAAAGTCAGGAGTTAAAAATTAACCGATAAACATCTGAGTCCAGTAGTTTCCGTTTGCTGCATAACCAACTCCGATTTCAGTGAAGGAAGCATTAAGAATGTTAGCTCTGTGACCTTCTGAATTCATCCATGCGTTTACAACCTCTTCCGGAGTTCTCTGACCCATTGCAATATTTTCGCCGGCTGTTCTGTAGCTGATTCCAAAGCTCTTCATCATATCGAAAGGACTTCCGTAAGTCGGAGATGTGTGGCTGAAATAGTGATTGTCTCTCATATCCTCTGATTTGGTTCTTGCAACTGCCGAAAGCTCACTGTTGAGTGTCAGAGGGTTAAGACCATACTCGGCTCTGATCTCGTTTACAAGATCTGCGACCTCTCTCTCATAGTCCGAAACACTGTAAGAGGCGTTGTCTTTTACTGTTGTTGTGTCTGCCGGAACGGAATTAACCGTGTCAGTGTTCGTGTTTGAATCTTCCTGAACAGGCTTGCTCTCTGCATCCTGCTTCTGGGTGTTCTGACTGCCGAGGCCGAATGATTCGAGAATGCTGTTAATGTCACTCGAGTTTCCGTAAGTAATTGTGTATCTGCCGTTTGAACCTCTGCAGCTGCCGTTATTTATAACGGTATTGATGTCACAGTCTGCCATACCGTATTTTTCCAAAATCGACTTTACCGCATCATCTGCGCAGCTTCCGTCACTGCAGTCATTGACGCTGCAGTTGCCGTCCTCACAGTTTGAATTAACATCACAGTCGCTGTCGCACGGCTGACATGACGTATCCTGAACCTTTACCGTTGTGCAGCCTGTCTGCTCAACAACCTGAACAACAGGATTCACCGAAGCCGGAGACGTAGGATTTATAGTTATCGGACTTTTTACATCTTCACAGTCCTCACCGCATTCGGAATTACAGTTCTCGCTGTCCGTCCTGCATTCTACGCTGTCAAAAAGCGATTTGATGACGTCAATGTCTGTTCCGCACGTCGTATCTCCGGAAATGCAGCCGCTGTCCGAAGCACAAGCCACATCCTCAATTATCTCCTTGATATCGGTACAATCCGTGTTACAGCCTTCAAGAGCCGTGCAAACATCGTCAACCGTACAAGTACCGCTATCAATCAGACACTTGAGATCATTCGAGCTGCAGTTTCCGCTTTCAATCAAAGCCTTCAGCAAATCAGTGTTGCTGCTGCACTGATCGGCAATACTCTGCAGATCTGAGCAATTCGAGCCGCTGCAGTCGTTTGAAAGAACCGAACAGGCATTAGCGGAATCACAGCTGCTGTCAACCTTCGGACATGCATTTTTCGCACTCACGACCGAATTTGCACCTGTTGCAAGAACTATTGTACCAAGCAATCCTGCGGACATTCTTAAAAGTCTATTCATAAAATAACCTCCTAAAATAGACCGACCCAACCGAAATGTTTTCCCTAAATCCAAATCAGACTTACAGAAATCAAAATCATAATATCATCGCACAGCATGCAAGAAAATATCAGAAAGCAACATACATAAGATGTATAAAAGGATTTTTTATTTATAAGTAAAATAAGTATTTAGTTTTAAATCAAGTCGGTTGAGGTCTTCAGTAGTTTTTTAAAGCCGTAACAGTACCGGCTTTATGTCTACTATTATAATAGGTTATTTGTTCGATATCAACACACAAGCTATGGAACATAAGGTTATATTTGGTGTATTATCACCAACAGCAAAACAAAACTATAATAGTCAACAAACCTGTTCAATAACCAAGGTTATCAAACAGGTTTGATTTCTGTTTTTTCAAATTTTATTGACACAATACGACATATATGATATTATGAAATTCAAGGTTGATACTGCACACAAAGCAGTAGGCGGCTTCTCCCGGGAAAGGGAGGGTGATAACCGTATGGATATTATTATTCAGACTGTTTTGTCGGTATTCTATGCTGCAAACAGGGTTATCACGCTTGTTCGTTTGGTTTTCTCAAACCGAACAGACAAGAGATAATCTCTGTGTAAAATAAGGCTTTGAGCCTCGTGCGGAGTCTGCGTTAAGATTCCTTGAGCTTTAAAATTTAAAGCTCTTCTACATAGAGAAATGCCGCCCAACTACCAATTGGCGGCATTTCCAAAAAATACGTCAATAACGGGAGAACCGCTTACGGTGCGGTACTCAACCTGTTAATTATATTATACATTATTACTCGAAAATGTCAAGCGCTTCGGAAAATCCGTGGTGCTTTTTTATTTGTACTCAATCAGATAATTGCCGTTTTCGTCAAGAGTAATAACCATAGCTGAAGTTTCGGTTGTTCCGTCTTCGAAATGTGCGGTAACTGTGATTGTATCACCAAAATAATAAGTATAGTCCTCGGCGGACTGCAATTTTCCCATCATTGTATCTGAACGCTTTTCAACACTGTAGTAGTTGATATCATCATCTATTTTCGGAATTTCATCGTCAATTTTATTTGACGGAACCCAGCATATATCTTCATAA
>CAMHNT010000196.1 GCA_946186535.1 uncultured Clostridia bacterium | reverse complement strand
TCAGCCCTTTGCAAGGGTGAATTTCCAAAACAGTCCTGCGGACTGTTTTGGAAAGAGGGACGCTTTGGCAGAAAGCGTCCCTACTCTAAGTTAAAAACACATTCTCCTCGCCGCTCCAAGGCGACTCGATTAAGTATATTTAAAACTGTTCACAAATTTTTTACTTGTTCAAAAACCCTGCTGTTCCGGTCAGGTCAATGTTTACATATATAACTATAAATGAGCAAGTTTGAAAGAGAATGGTTAAAGTTTTTAGATTGATTATCCGCTAAACAATCTTCTCGTTTATATAATAAAACTGATTTGCGTAACCGAAAATTATTGTTTGAATAATAATTTTCGGTTACGTGCCCCTACAGACTATTTAAAAAGGATGTTGATTTTGAGTACGATATTGAATATTTTCGATCGGTATGTTTCCGAACAGCTTATGGAAAGATTAAAAATCGGCAGGGTTAACAGCATAAACATTAACAAGCAGTCACAGTCGATGACTGTTTCTGTTTTGTTTGACAAACTTGTTTCACAGTCGGATATATTAAGTCTTGAACGAGAGCTCGTCAGAAGCCTTGAGCTTTCGAGCGTCAGAGTCAGCCCGACGTTTCCTCCGGAGCTTTTTTCAGCTGACTACTTTCAGGAAATTGTTGTGCATCTGAAAAGGGATAATGCTACTCTCAACGGTACCTTCAAGGACGCCGAAGCAAAAATAGAGGAAGATAAATTTATCATAACCCTTTATCATGGCGGAGAAGCCGTAATAAAGGGGCAGAATGCGTCTGTATTGATTTCGAACGCTATATTCAATATGTTCGGTATCCGTTACAAGGTAGAGTTTTCGGGAATTACCTCCATGAGCATTGACAACGAGGCTTACGTCGAAATGCAGCAGCAGGTCGAGGAGCAGAAATCCCGTGAAGCCGTTGCTCAGAGGGTTGAACAGCATGAGGATGTCATGCATTCGGCTGAGGTCAGACAGGAGAAAATCGCAAAAGAACTGCCTGAACTTGAGGTCAGAGAAGACGAATCCCTTAACCCGGTGTTTGCGAAAAAGTCTGCGAAGCCGCTGTTCGGACGTGCCATCACAAAGGTTAATACTATCCCTATCAACACGCTTTCCGCCGAAACAGGCAGCGCAATGATCTGGGGTGATGTTTTCTCTATTGACCTTCGCACAACGAGAGACGGAAAGAAGTATATAATATCTATTTTGATCACGGATTACACGGGTTCAATGACGGTAAAAATAATCGAGAGCATTGAAAAATGCAAGCCGATCGAGCTTCTGAAATCCGGTGCGACAATTATCGTAAAGGGCGACGTTCAGTACGACAAATACGATAATGAAATCGTAATGCACGCAAGCAGTATATCTACGGGTGAAAAGGTAAAAATAGTAGATAAAGCCCCTGAGAAACGCTGTGAGCTTCATTTGCATACAAATATGTCCGATATGGACGGTGTTTCTCCTGCGGCGGATCTTATAAACAGGGCGTATCAGTGGGGAATGCCTGCGATAGCGATTACCGACCACGGTGTTGCCCAGGCTTTCCCGGAAGCGATGAATACCCTTAGCGCCATACAGTCAAAGGGCGGAAATATTAAGGTTATTTACGGCACGGAGGCTTATTTTGTTGACGATACAAAATCTGAGTACAGCAAGCCGTTCGAGGGTGAAGATGCGATTTGTGAGAACTGTTCGATGCTTCCCGAGGAGGAGCTCAAAAAGCTGAAAACGTATCATCAGATAATTCTCGTAAAGAATCTTGTCGGACTAAAAAATCTCTACAAATTGATATCATATGCTCACCTGAATTATTTTTTCAGACGTCCGAGAATTCCGAAGTCCGTTCTGATGCGCCACAGGGAAGGTCTTATTATAGGAAGCGCCTGCGAAATAGGCGAGCTTTACCACTCAATCGTCCAGGGCGAGAAAACATATGAGGAGCTTAAAGAAATAGCTTCATTCTATGATTACCTTGAAATTCAGCCGCTCGGAAACAATATGTTTATGGTTCGGAACAATACGGTTCAGTCTGTTGACGATATTATTAATTTTAACAAAACAGTCATTAAACTCGGCGAGGATCTGAATATCCCTGTTGTTGCGACGTGTGACGTTCATTTCCTTGACCCTCATCAGTCCGAGTACCGTAAAATAATCATGCACGGCAAAGGCTTTACCGATGCAGACCAACAGGCGCCTTTGTATCTCAGAACCACAAAGGAAATGCTCAAGGAATTTGAGTATCTTGGTGAGGAAAAAGCGTACGAAATCGTCGTTGAAAATACCAACAAAATAGCCGATATGGTCGAGCAGATAAAGCCGATCCCTGACGGCAATTTTCCGCCGTTCATCGACGGCGCCGAGGAACAGCTTACTTCAATCACATGGGAGCGTGCCAAGAAAATGTACGGAGATCCGCTTCCTCAGATCGTTCAGGAGCGTCTCGACAGAGAGCTTGGTTCAATCACAAAGCACGGATTTTCTGTGCTGTATATGACTGCTCAGAAGCTTGTTGCCGATTCGGAAGCTCACGGCTATCTCGTAGGTTCACGAGGTTCCGTAGGCTCGTCCTTCGTCGCGACAATGTCGGGTATTTCCGAGGTTAATCCGCTCTGTCCGCATTATATCTGCCCTAATCCGGAATGTAAAAACAGCGAATTCATTACCGACGGAAGCTACGGTTCGGGCTTTGACCTGCCTGCAAAGGATTGTCCGAAGTGCGGCACTCCGTATCACCGTGACGGCCATGAAATTCCTTTCGAGACGTTCCTCGGTTTTGACGGCGATAAGGTCCCCGATATCGATCTTAACTTCTCTGGTGAATATCAGTCGCATTCACATCGTTACACAGAGGTTCTCTTCGGAAAGGAAAATGTGTTTAAAGCCGGAACAATAGCCACCGTTGCCGACAAGACGGCTCTCGGTTATGTAAGGAAATTTTCCGAAGAAAAGGGAAAGGTTTTCCATAAGGCGGAGGAACAGAGGCTTGCCGCAGGCTGTACGGGAATCAAAAGAACGACCGGTCAGCACCCCGGAGGAATGGTTGTAGTTCCGAGAGGCATGAGCGTGTTTGATTTCTGTCCTATTCAGCACCCGGCAAACGATATGAAATCCGACAACATAACTACCCACTTCGACTTCCATTCAATTCATGATACGATCTGTAAGCTTGATGAGCTCGGCCACGATGTTCCGACGATCTACCACTATCTCGAAGAATTCACGGGAATCAGCGTAATGGACGTTTCGATGAGCGACGAAAAGGTTATGTCGCTTTTTACGTCAACCGAAGCCCTTGGAGTAAAGCCCGAGGATATCGATTCCCAGACAGGAACGTTTTCGCTTCCCGAATCGGGAACAAGCTTTGTTCGTCAGATGCTCGTTGAATCTCAGCCGAAAACATTTTCCGACCTTCTCCAGATTTCCGGTCTTTCCCACGGTACTGACGTATGGATAGGAAACGCCGCCGATCTCATCAAGAACGGAACCTGTACAATTTCCGAGGTTATAGGAACACGAGACAGTATCATGACGTATCTTCTTCATAAAGGTCTCGAGCCGAAAATGGCATTTAAGATCATGGAGATCGTCCGTAAGGGAAAGGCGACAAAGCTTCTTACTGAGGAGCATATCAATGCTATGAAGGAGCATGATGTTCCTCAGTGGTATATCGATTCATGCATGAAAATCAAATACATGTTCCCGAAGGCTCATGCCGCCGCATATATGATCTCAACACTCAGACTCGGCTGGTACAAGGTTCATAAGCCGCTTGCATATTATGCCGCATACTTTACCGTACGAGGTGAAAGCTTTGACGCGGAATCGGCACTTGCAGGAAAAAAGGCGGTTGAGGAAAAAATCCGTGACATTGTCAACAAGGGCAATGCCGCAACCGCAAAGGAGAAGACTGACCTCGCAACTCTCCAGATAGTAAATGAAATGCTTGCAAGAGGAATTAACGTTCTGCCTATCAATATATATAAATCGGAGGCTAAAAAGTTTCTCATTGAAGACGGCGCTCTCAGACTTCCTTATTCTTCGATTCCCGGCGTAGGTGAAGCGGCGGCGGAAAGTCTCGTTGAAGTAGCGAAGCAGGGTGATTTTCTTTCTATCGAGGATATCCAGATCAAATCAAAGGTTTCGAAAACGGTTATTGAAACGCTTAAAAACATAGGCGCATTCGGTGATCTTCCGGAATCGAACCAGATGTCGCTTTTCTAATATATAATAAATGAAATGTAAAAAAAAGTAAGAACATTGATTTACATAAAGTTTAACCCCTTAAAAAATTTATGTTAAATATTACTCAATCGGTAATAAAAAAATTTTTTATCTCTTTACTTTTTCCAAAATTTGATATATTATATTA
>CAMHNT010000195.1 GCA_946186535.1 uncultured Clostridia bacterium | reverse complement strand
CCGGAGGGGGCTTCTGGTAGGTGCAGGGCTTCGCCCTGCACCTATTGGGGCTGCCGCCCCAACCCCTGCTTTCGTCTCCGACTACCCTCTGAGCCGAAGCAGAACGCTCGTCCGCTCTCCGTTACCGTCGGATATGTACTTTATCCGTGAAACCACAAACTCTTCACCTTCGCACCCCTCGGCACTAACATATGCCTTCGCTCCTATCATGTTTATCAGCCGCTCTCCGCATTTAAGCGAAACCGAAAACGAGTCCGCCGCGCCGCTTTCTATCACATCGTATGCGTCCGAAAGCGTGCCGGTCTTGCTGTCGAGTAAACTCATGTACCTCTCACGGATTATCCCCCTTGAAATGCTTTCACTGTCGCTCACCGTCGTGTCGTATCCGTTCTCTATGCTCACGTGAACCTTCGAGATCCTGCTGTACCTCTTGTCGCTGACAGATATGAAACCGAATCCGATACCGTCCCTGTTGTCAAAATATATCACGTCGTCACATTCGTAAACATCAACCCGGCAAATTCCCCTCGAATCGATCCTCGGAACGGTGTTCAGAAATTCACTGCAAAATTTTTCAAGCGCCCTGTAGTGCGAACTGCCCTTCGTGATCCTCAGCATTCCGCTGCGGCACTTCACTTTGGTGTCCTTAAGCTCAACCCCGAAGGGCTCAATGTGCTTGCTGTAAATCACGTCAACAGACGGACTTGTATATTGTATCGGCTCGCATTCGTTGTCCAGAAGCACCGCCGCCATGCTTCTCGCATATACGGTTATGTCCGCACCGCCCGAATCCGCTTTGAAAACCTGTTCGTCAACGATACCCTTGAAAAGTACGTCTCCGCTCTCTATCGCTTCGTCAACGTCACCGCAGCCGTCCTCCAAAGCATAAATCATCTCAAGCTTCGGAAAACTCTCACTGTACGGAAAAACAACCGTCATGTCGTCCGCCGGAACAAAAATCTCCTGATTTATCGAAACGGAAACCGCCTCGTCAAAAACGTATGTTTCACCTCTGCATACCCCTGCAAATATCAATAAATTCTGACCTCCTTCCCCTCGTCAAGAGAATTGATGTTCCGGATACTCGGGTTAAGCTCAACGAGCTTTTCTATCGCCGTACCGGAATTGTACGCTATGTCCCAAAGGCTCTCTCCCTCCGACGCTGTGTATGTTTTGTACGGCATAAGCTTTTCCGCTTTCCTTCCGTCAGTTACCGTCCGGAATTCAAATCCGATCTCCAGAAAATCCTTCCTCGCCTCACAGAGAACAGTGAGATCCGAAAGAACCGCCCTCACCGCACCTACCTCAGGAATCGCCAGTATCTCCGACCTGTTCTGAAACCGAAGCCTTAAAAGCTTTTCATAAACACCGAAGCAGCCGCTCCCGTAAAGCTCCGCAGTTCCGTAAATTTTCGAAACGCCCTCAAAAACGTCCGAAAGCCTGTCCTCACCGTCGATGAGCCTTACCGAGTTGATTTTCTTGCTTCTCACAATTTTCAGATTCTTCGGGTTGTGCGGAATGTTCAGCCCCCCGAATCTCATCACGGTCGCCTTCGACACATCACTTCACCTCTTCCCTAACGTCAAGATTCCTGACGTATCGCCTCGACTGCCGTTCATAGACCTCGGAAAGCTCCTCCGCATTCTCCTCGGCGCCCCCGTCTTCGTCCTTTTCGCTCTTCTCATCTTCATAGTATTCCATATTCCCTGTACCCCCTGACCGTAAGATTCACCATGTCCTTTTCCGTGTATTCAACGCTCTCACAGAAACACCTTTCAAAAATGTCCCCGTCACCCGAAACACCCAGATCAAACGTTCCGTTATAAAACAGCTGAAGAAAATCCGACCTCCGAACACCTCTGAGCTTTATCGTGTATTCCCCGTCACCCGGAAAAACATCGATCGGCATATTCTCGAAAATCGTCATAATCGGATATTCGTTCAGCTTCCCCGAAACCTCATAGCTCTCCACCCTGAATCTCAGAGCAAGATTTCCGTCTCCCGAGAACTTCGACGCAATGAACAGACAGCCCCCCAGAAAACCGTATTCGTCGGATCCACCGCTTATCTCCGCACTGATTTCCGACACGAAACCTCTCGAATTCCCGTTGTATTCAACATTCCCGACGGCAATCCCCGAAAGCTCGAATCCTCCGTCACTCAATATTTTACAGACAGCTCCCGCAGTATCGCTGCATACTATTCCGCCGTCAGAAACAGGCGTATAAACATATATCTTAATATCGGCAGCATTGTTCTTCATACGCTCGACCGCAAAATACGCAGTCCTGTCCGTAACGGCACGCTTCAGAAAATCGGGTCTGAACGCAAAATCAGCAGCAATTTCGCAGTCCGAGCGGTTAACGCAGTCTATCATTCTCTGAAGTATATCCCTCACTGCTCGTCACCCCTTTTCTGAAGCTGAAGAATCGCCCAGCTGTAAAGCGGTCTTTCATCGATATAATACTGCTCCGTATGCTTTATCAGATATGTGCTGCCGCTGACTTTTAGCGTGCTTCCGACAGGAAAAATGCCGAGACTAACCTTCGGATCTCCGATATACAGATAATGCCCTCCGTCAAAATATCCGTCGGGAAGATAGCTCCCCCCGACATAAAGCTTGTTTTTTGAAAGCAGCGGATTCACGATCGCTTTCACGGATACTTTTCTCTCATCTCCGAACGGCGTTATCTCGCATTTTCGCCCATATCTGTTAATCATTCTCAGAATCAGATCTCTGTACAAAGCTCCTCAGTCCTCCCGAAAACAAAATCATCCGTTTTCAAAATATCCCCTGCTTTCCTCAGCTCATCGCAGTAAAGCCCGTAAGCCTCGTCAACGGAGCTTTTGTCTATTTCCACCGTGAGGTCGCCTGCCTTGAACCCCGACAGCTCGCCCCTTGCGAAAAGAATTTTTCTGTATCTGTAGAAAGCGAGAGCCGCCGTCACCGCAGTAATGCGGCGACAGTCCCTCTCATCGGCGTCGGGGATAACGATCATCTCCGACACTTCAAAAATACAGTCGTGAACGAGATAAGTCCACTTCGCCGCCTCGTCCGAGGGAAGGTCCGCAAGACGGCTGAAACGATTAAAAACAGAACCAAAATCCATACCTTTCCCTCTCCTTCATCAGACCGTGAGAACCTTCGAAGCGTCCCTGAAGATCTTCGCAAAGCCTGCGATGCATGTGATAGCCGCGCGTTCGAGCTGCTTGTCAATGAGCTTGTCATACTCTGTCGTAACGTCTCCGGCAATAACCATTTCAAGCGCATAGTTTCTGTCGAGACCGATGACCTTTCCTGCCGCCATGCTCGGAGCATGAATGAGGTTTGCGCCGAGAGGAGTAATCATCTTTCCGGTGCTGTGGAAAGTATTTCCTGCGGTTGCATCCTGCATCTGGCTCATATTGAGCATAGACGAAACCATAGCCGTAGGCGCAATGATAGTATTGAGTTGATACGGATTAAGCTCGCCCCAGAGAGCGACAAGATCGCTGTAGGCGAGAGAACCGCTTGTACCTGCCGAAACCGTTGCGGCGGCATTTGAATTTCCGTCGCCATTGATGAGGACGGAAATTGCGTCTTTCATCTGGCTTCTCGCTATGTATGCGCCGATCTGTCTGAGAGTTACGGTGAAGAGGTCAAGTCTCTGGAAGCGAAGCGCCTCATACGAAGAAACAAGCATTCTGCCCCGCTTTTTGAGCGAAACGAGATTTTCCTGAGTTCTGACCTGTGTTTCGGGGATTGAATTTCCCTCCGTAACGATCTGGAGTTCTTTTTCGCTGTCGGTAGGAACGGAAGCGATGGAACGATAGTCCATGCCCTCGATATAAGTTGTTGTAGCGATAATATCCTTAAGGGAATCCGCCTGTTCCATTCCCTGATGAACGGCACGGCTGATATATTCGGGGAACAGTGCAGCAGATGAAGAAGTCTGGAAGAACTTCTCGACGTTATCGCTGCCTGCGCCGCTGACTTTGATATCAAATCTTTTTAGCTGTCTCTGAAAAGCGTCGAGGCCTTCGAGGGAAGTGCCCTTATAATTCTCGCTCGGGTCAAGCTTCTCGAGCGTTTTAGTAAGCCCATATCCCCCCGGATTATACATACCCTTTTCAATAGTAATATTCTCATAAATTGCCATAACACAAAATCCTTTCTTTTTTCTTTAACAACCCCTCCGTCAGCCTTTGGCTGACACCTCCCCTTGAGGGGAGGGATCGGTACGGAAAGTTTGTTGTTTTTTTATAAATATTTTTGATTTAACAAAGTTTTAGCACTGCATCCTTTTCGGAAGAATGCTTTTCTATTAGGCTTAGTCTTTTCATCAAACTTTCGCCACCCCCAACCCCCTCCCCGGAGGGGGCTACACTGGGTGTGGGCTTCGCCCACACCCATCGGGAGCTGCGCTCCCGAACCCTTGCT
>CAMHNT010000194.1 GCA_946186535.1 uncultured Clostridia bacterium | reverse complement strand
TTGAATCAAGCCTGTCTCCAAAAACCGATTTTGAGCGATACATTAATGCATTGATATCATTAAGCATTTCGTCAACATTTTCGTATCTGTCTTTAGTATCAAATTCACAAGCTTTAAGAATAATCCCGGAAAACTCAGGAGACGCATTTGCAGGAGGAGGAAGTTTTACGCCTTCCATTCTCTTGTCAATAGCGGATTCTGCATCCAATTCATCTTCAAACGGAAACATAAGATTATTCATAAGCTGATATATACATATTCCAAAAGAATAGATATCAGCCTGACTTGTATAAACTGCATCAATATCAGATTTTGCCCGATAAATTTCTGGAGCCAGATAACCCTGCGTTCCTGCAAATGTACGAGCGGCGCCTGTCTTTTTTGATATATTGAAGTCACCCAATTTATACAATCCAAATTCATCAACAAAAAAATTATCAAGCTTAATGTCTCTGTGAATAACACCGATCTTATGAGCGGCTCTTATGCCCTGACCGATGTTTTGAGTAAATTTAATAATATTTTTTTCGCTGTAGTCAAATTTTTTTTCATGAATAAGCTTAGAGATCGGGGTCAGAAACTCCATTCGTATCAGATAATAGTAGCCTTCAAACTCTCCGTCGATATAAAGTTCCTTGAAATCTTCCTCTTCATAGGAAACTATATAAGGACAGTTTCTGAGATTATACATAATCTCAGCCTCATTTTCGGCAGAACGTCTTTTGTTCTCGATATACATTTTCTTTCTTTCTTCATCAACAAAAGGCTTTCCGTCGGCTGTAATAGGTTCTATTTTCAAGGCTGACACGCTCGTTCGCCATGAGCTTCTCTGAGCTTCAACCTTGAAAACTGCACTGAAAGCGCCTGAACCGATTTTCTCTTTTATGTACCAATTCTCCCATAGCGGCTGTTTTATCTGACTTAAAATCTCATTTATAAAATCATTCGTGCTCATTTGCTAAACCCCTGCTTCATACTTGAATAACAATACAGGTCGTATTATCATAACCGCCATATTCAAGTGCTTTTTTTACAAGCTCGTCTGCCGGATTCTCGTAATCCTCACCGAGAATTTCTTCGATTTCTTCGTCACTGCACATATCCGTCAAACCGTCGCTGCAAATCAGAAGCGTCATAGGTTCGTACTGATAGGGACCGGATCTGACGGTTTTAGGACCGATTCCTCTGCTGTCAACACCTAAAAATGAAGTTATTGTGTGTGAATCAGGGCTGTTCATTGCCTCTTCTTCGGTGTAAATATTCGCTTTAAGCTTTTTCATCGCAAGCGTCTGGTCTTCGGTCATCTGAGTCAAAACATTTTCATAATAGATATAAACACGGCTGTCGCCGATGTTGAAAATATTAATGTTCTCTCTGTCTACAGTAACCATTGCAAGCGTGCAACCGCTCTGGTGAGCACGCCGCTGTCTTACCATTTCACAGATTTCATTATTTGCTGCAATTGAAAAACTATTAACGGAATCATGAAGCTCTTCTTTGGAAGCTTCACTTATTTTTCCGCTGTAGCGACCGAGAATCTCAACGGAAATAGCCGAAGCTTCATCTCCGAAATCTTCGCCTCCCATGCCGTCGCATACCGCAAAAATCCGTCTTCTGTCAAGCACAAGTTCTCCGGATTTTATTTGATTTTCTTCACTGCGTACACCAAGTTCATCAATGAAAAAATTATCCTCATTATGATCTCTGACATAACCGACATCGGTTGAAAGAAAAACCTTCAGTGTTTTAACGTAATTTTCCTCAGAAACTGCATTTTCAGAATCCGGATTCTTTTTTAAATATTTCAAAAGACCGTCCATGCTGTACCTCTTTTTATGAATCTCTGTTACGAATTTTCAGACTTACTATGCTGATTGCAATACAGCCTATTCCGATCAAAAGAATAAACCACCATGCCGAAAGAAGATTTCCTGATGTTGCTTCATAGGCATCTTCAATCTCAAGTCTTCTGACCTGAGGAAAAACAAGGCTCATTTTCAGAGGAAGATCTTCGCTGTTAAGATCTCCTATGCTTCCAAGTGCGGACATGCCCCACTTACTGAAAGTGATACTAGCCACCTTTTCGGACCAACCGCTGAGTTCAAACAGAACGCCGCTCATTACGAGCTGAAGAATAAGAACGAACGGCATTGCGGTCATGGCTACGTTGGGGTTTCCCGCAACAGATGAAATCATTATACCCATAATATCCGAACACCAGACAATAAGGAATAATGTGATAAAATATTCGAAAATTGAATTGCCGAATATTATACCGTCGGAAGGAAAATCAATAAACCCACAACAAATTCCGATCAGAATCAACGACTGAATAAAGCATACGGCAAAATCAAAAATCACATGAGACATTATGTATGAGCTGATATGAAGACCTGAGCGATATTCGCTTGTGATGGTGTCATGTTCCTTACAGATTTTCTGGATTGAATTAAAAACGCCTATCCATATTGCAGCTGAAATTATTGCAAAAAAACCGGATTTTGTTGATTCATAGGTATCAAACATCCCGTCTCCGACAATCGCACACACAAGAAGTGAAATAACAGCTGCAATAACAATGAATTTCCAGTCCTTCTGATTCATAAACAGACGGGAATTTTTCTTGACATAAACTATTGTCTGCTTTAATCTGGATGGTTTATGCATAATCAGCCCCTCCTTGTTCTTTCGAATTTATCAATAAACTCATCTGCGCGTCCCTTACCGCCTTCGTAGTTGATTTCCATTACGATATCACTGAGCTTCTTAACGCCAAAAAACGAATAAGCGTTCTCGACATCTCCGTAATAAGCGAGACGACCCACTTCGTCTCGTTGGCTTTTAGCCAGAACGATTACTTTTGTAAACATTGAAGCAGCGTCATCAGGAGAGTGAGAAATAACCATAACCACACCGCCTGTTTCAGTACATGATTTCAGGTTTCCCATGAGGTCGACGCGAGTCGCATAGTCCATACCGGAATCAGGCTCGTCAAGAACAAAAACTTCCTGGTCTCCGATTGCCTGAATTGCAACCTCTACTCTTTTTTTCTGACCACCGCTTAAATTTTTAACAAGATTGTTGGTCAGGCTTGTCAGCATCATACGTTTGATAATATCATCCACACGCTGTTTGATTTCAGCATTGGAATATTCTCCGGCAAGCTTTATGTTGGCTGCATCCATTATTGTATTATATACAGTATCGTTATCTCTGGTTGTAGAAAACTGGGGCACAAGACCGATTTTATGCTTAAGCATCTTGAAATTCTTGTACAAATCCATATTGTCAAACACTATTTGGCCGTCAAAGCTTCCGGAACGCTTTATGCTTCCCATAAGAGATTTTATGAAAGTAGTCTTACCGGCGCCGGCACCGCCGAGAATCAGAACAAAATCGCCCGATTCAACTTCAAGGTTAATATTTGACAAAAGTGTTTTCTTTCCGAGTGAATTAAATTTTCGAACCTTGACTTCGTTGATGTTAACACCCATAACAACTGAACGCTGTGAGTAATCCTGCTTTTGAACATTAAGATGAACTTCATTGTATATTATTTCACTTCCGATGTAAATAAGTGTGCTGTTCGCAATATTGATCACATCAAAAATATTAAGCGGACGTCTTTCCTGAATAACGTTTCGGTTTACTGCAATACCATTAACACTGCCGCAGTCGTTAACAACCCAGGTTCCGTTAATGCGGTTCATAACTGCATGATTTCTTGAAGCCATAAAATCGGTTAGAGAAATTCCGTCCTGAATATTTCTTCCGATTTTAACTGTATCTTTTCCATATAAAGAATATCTATGCCATTTTTCATTTATAGAAAACTTTGTACTGAATATTAATACAACAGCATCCGTTCGCGGGACCATAAGATTATCACAGTCTATTCTCAGAACATCACCGTCAGTAAGTCTGACAGCCCGAGAACCTCTCTCATTTAACTTTTCAAGCTTGACACCGTTATAAAAAGTGCCATTAAGGCTATTATTGTCTCTGTAATAATATACTCCTTCGGTATCCTCAAAAATAAACTCCCCATGATTCCTTGATACTATGCCCGATTTTAGAGAAATATCATTCACGGCTTCGTTTGATTCACGTCCTATACTCATATTTCCCGATAGGGAAACAAGTCTTACCTGCTTTCCTCTTTCGAGAATAAGCAGTGTAGCAGGCTTCGGAGGAAGCGGACGATAGTAGATTGTTTTATTATCCATATTATACTACTTGCTCCTTATATTAATAAATCTATTTACAGATTTGTGGTAAATTCGCTATAATCCAACACAAATAACTAAAAATATTATAAATCATTTTGGCTAACAATGTCAATAGTATATTTAGATTTGTATATATTTAGTAAAAAGGTTCATGGTAAAATGAAGTTGGACATTAAAAATAATATTAATATGTGAAA
>CAMHNT010000193.1 GCA_946186535.1 uncultured Clostridia bacterium | reverse complement strand
AAGTCAAGCCGCAAGGTGCAGACTGATTGGATTGTGCTGCAAATGCCCTTGGGGGTACCGTCAGGCGGTCTTTGTGCGGTGTTGCCTTAAGCAATGACTGACATGAAATGATTGTTTTGTATACAGTTTTTCAGGAGCTGTAACATTTTTTTATGAAGATTTTAACTGTATGAATTAATAATGAGTGTACACTGCTGTCTGCCTATTTTATATAGGAGACAGCTTTTTGTCTTTTTTATAAAAATTTTAAAAATAAAACCGAACCAAAACAGTCTCTGAAAGTATCTAATATATAGAAAACAAATCCGGATTATGTTTTTAAGATGTGATGAAGCGGGAGGTAATATTAATGAAAAAACGTGATTTGAAGAACGCTTACGGAAAGGCGCCTATGGAGTTTCACAACACTGTGATAAGAACTCTTAACAGTCTGGAGACGACGAAGGAAACGACTCACGGCGAATATGAAAATGAAGCCCTTGAACTTTCGGACGGTGCTCAGCTTCTGGAGATACGTCCGAGAAAAAGAAGGCTTTTAAGAACTGTGGCTGCGTGCGCTTTGATTGTGGCTGTCGGTACTGTGAGTGTTGTTTCGGCGAAGGCTATTTATCCTATGGTTGCAAGCCGTGAGGGAAATTACGGACTTAATATTGAACTTGAGCCGGGAGTCGGGAGTCGTGTTGAAACCGGCGACCAGTCATTGGGAAAGTCCGATGAAATAAAGCTGAGCCTTGACGCTTCAAAAAATGCTCCCGAATATGTGCGCCTGGATGTCGGATATCTTCC
Organism: uncultured Clostridia bacterium; assembly: GCA_946186535.1. Taxonomy (GTDB): domain Bacteria; phylum Bacillota; class Clostridia; order Oscillospirales; family Acutalibacteraceae; genus RUG592. The sequence goes on along the minus strand of CAMHNT010000193.1, from coordinate 3,662 downwards.
GGAAGGGGTTATCGAGGATCAGGGAAAATACAGCCTGAACGGCGAACACAAGGAAAAGTGCTTTAGCTTTGCTTGTGACAGAGTAATCGAGAAAAAGACGTTTACCGATGTGAACATCTTTGATTACGAGGAACTCGAGATTAACGGAAACAAGGCTATTTTGGCGAATGCGTCCGATGATATATCTTCAAGACGTTTCTATATCTATTTTGATGATATGGCAACATTTGTGACGTGCTATGTCACAAGTGATGTATCTAAAGAGGAGATCATAAAGGTAATGGAGAATGTTTCAGTAGATGCGTGTACAGAAGAGGAAGCCAATATTGATTCATTGAAGCAATACAAGGAAGCACTTGCAGAAGAGAAGAGTCAGGAGCTTATTGACAACATTTACGGACTGTTCGAGCATGAAGATGTTTATGATTACTCTGTAATCGAATTGGGTCAGAAAATTACCTACTGCGAGGAACATGAAAGCGTGGGACTTGAGCTTACGATTGACAATATAGAGGTTCTTGACAGCATTTCGGGTCTGGACTACAATTGCTTTGAACCGTATGTCGCAGAGGATTATCTGCCGATTTTTACGGATGAAAACGGTAACTTCATTCCTCATGAGAGAGAGCATTTCATAGAGGGCGACGGTATCAACACCCCGGGAATGAAGCTCTCGAAAACAGACTGGGTAACGGCAAAATTAGTTTACGTTACACTCACGGTCAATAACCCGACAAATACAATGAAGCAGTTTGTATTCCAAGGATTTGAAACGAATTTGCTTTCGATCCAAAACGGCAAAATTGCAGCGATTAATTTTACGGACGAGAACGGTGAATATACCACGCCGATTCTTTGTGGCGAGGCTCGCTATATCGACAACAACAACGTCGGCAGAGACGGAGTCAAGCATGGATACAATTTCCTTGATATCGACGCAAATACGACTCAGACAATTCATATCGGCTTCCTTGCCGATGAGGACGAGCTTGACGATACTTATTTAACGATTGATGAGTGTTGGTGTGCTCACGAGGTATTTGACCCGAAGAAGTCGGAATTTGTTGAAAACGGCAAGGACTATTATCATAACGTGCCTTGTATAAAGGTTGAGTAAGGTGATTCTATGGATAAAAAGACATTTACGGAAAAGGTTCTTGAAAGTGAGCAGACACTTTATAGGATATCCATGTCAATGCTGAAAAATCAGGCGGACTGTGAAGACGCAGTTCAGGATACTATCCTCACGGCATACAGTAAGCTTTCCTCTCTGAGAAATGAAGAGTATTTCAAAACATGGCTTGTCCGGATTCTGATTAATACCTGCAATAAGTTTTTGAAGAAAAAGAGCCGGTTTGTGTCTGATGAAGCGCTTGAAAATCAGAGTGTACCCGATTCATCTGTTACAACTGAGATAAGGCTTGCGATTGAGGGCTTGAAGCCTAAAATCAGAATTGTGGTTGTTATGAGATACATAGAAGGATTTTCCGTAAAGGAAATAAAGGATATTCTGAAAATCCCCGAGGGTACGGTAAAAAGCCGGCTTGCCGAGGGAAGAAAACAGCTCGGATTGGAGCTTTCGGAAAAGAAAAGGAAAGTCCCTGGAGAAACTTTGGGTAAGCTTGAAATTCTGTAGAACGGGAGTGATAAAGTTTTAAAGCCGAAAAGAGTTAGAAAGAGGACTGAAAGCTTTGCATTTAAGGGAACGCTAAAGGGTTTCGCTCGTTGCGACGAGCGAGCAGGTGCTCTGCCCCATGCACCCCGCCAGCTTTTTGAAAAAGCTGGGCAAAAACTTTAACCGTCCTCTTTCAAAGTTTTTGTGCAATTTTTAAATTTGCTCATTTATAGTTATAATAATGAAAAGAGGTAGACCAATGTGTAATGGTATTAAGATATGTTTGTTTTTCTTTATTTTAGCCGCCCTATTGTTTTCAGGTTGTGCAGGTAATCAGACAGGTGAATCGGGGTTATCCGAAATTGTCGCTTCCGAGATGAGTTCCGATCAGCCTATCGCATTTAAAGCGGACAAGTCCGATGAGAATATTGAAATGGTTAAAGAAAACGAACAGTCGAATATTGAGCTGAATGTATACAAAACAGCCTGCGCAGGAGAAGATGATGATCTGATAGACGTGAGAGTCAATTCCGTTGAAGCGGAAAAAGGGCAGATCAAGTCTGTGGAGCCCGAAAAATATAAGTATTTTGCTTTGCTATATAACAATTCTCTTAACGAAGATCTGTCACTTGATTCCGACTATGTATATATCAGTGTAAATATCACACTTCATGGCGGCAAGAGCTTTGATAGGCTGTACCTATCGTCATTCCGCCTTTATTATAGTCTGGACGGTGAAGAGTATTTTGGAGAAATGGCTTATCAGAGCGCTATGGATAATCCCGATAATCCGCATGACGTAGGTGTTATAAGCTACACTGCCGAAGAGGAAAAGAATGTTACAATCGGATACATTGTTCCGAATCAGATTTTGAATTCCGAAAATGTTTGCCTTTTGGCTGCGTTTGCCGATGACGGAAACACGGAAAAATCACCTATGTTCAAGATAGCCGACGGCACGACGTTTGAGTGAGGTGGAAGATGTTTTTTAAATCATTAAAAATGGAATTGTATCGGCTCGGCAAAAGTCCAATGCTTTACTTTTCTGTATTGGTCGGGATAGTAATATCGGTATGGTTATTTATCGTTCAGCTGCAGGATCTCCATAAGCATCAGGAGCTTACGGCTCTGTACGGAACAGTAAAAGAAGGTTTGTATTATCCCGAATCGTTATATAATCATTTTATCGGACTTGATCATGAGAATGGGCAGCCACAAATATTGTATACGCTTTTTCCCATTCTGTTGTCACTTCCTTTTTCAGCAAGCTACTGCATTGACCGCAAAACAGGATATATTCAAAATGTTGTAACAAGAGTGCCGCTCGGAGCATACCAGAGAGCAAAGCTTGCGGTAACATTTTTCAGCGGATTTATTGTCACCTTTACAGTTTTGATTTTCAGTCTCGTTTTAACGGCAACGGCATTTCCTGCGCTTCCTCCCGAAACTATTACGAATTATTTCATGGCTGCCTATGAAGACTGTATGATGCAGAAACTTTTTTTGTCGTACCCCTTGCTGTACACAATTATATACATTTTAATTGACAGCTGCTACATGGGGTTGGTGGCACTGCTGTCATTATGCATCGGCATTTTTGTTTCACAGCCATATATTTCAATCACATCAGGAACTATATTATATTACGCTGTTTCGTTTTTATTATTTGCATTACCGTTATATACCAAAAATCCATATGTATTTTTATTGCCTAAACAGCCATTCGGGGGAATTTCTATGATTGTGATTGTCGGTGAATTTCTGATTGTGCTTATATTTGGTTTAACAGCTTTCAGGATTAAGGAAGGGAAGAAAGATGTATTGTCAATATGATCTGAAACAGGGTGTACTTCGCTATTGGAAGTCATATCTAATGCCCGTTGTTTTGACTGCTGTAGGGTGTATATCGTTCAAAATGGCTGTCAAAGATGAGACAGCGATTGGAATGTTGGACAGAGCAGTGACATTTCCTGATTTGCTTCTTTATCTCTGGAAGGGAGATAAACCAAATATACTTTATAAAGAAGGAGAATTTCATTTTCCCTTT
>CAMHNT010000192.1 GCA_946186535.1 uncultured Clostridia bacterium | reverse complement strand
TCTCGTACATTTGATTTACCTCGTTTCTTTTTTGTCAAAAAAATAAAAATGTATATACATCCCTGTCAATATCATTATCGTCGGCTCAAAAATAACGAATCATCGTTTATTTCTCACCTAAATCATATCTGTTCAGAAATCTTCGGACTCACAACTCCGGTGGGAAATTTTTTCAAGCATCAGATATTGAATTAAAGGGGGATATTCGAAATATTTTTTCTCAGTTTTCTTCTTATTCGCTGGAGAGTATTGTCAACGGACTTGGCAGAAATCCGCAGTTCTCCTGCAATTTTTCCGTAGCTTTCGCCTGCGATATAGAGATCCAGAACACGTTTTTCCTTTTCGGAAAGCCAGTCGGAAATACTTTTTTTGAGATTGGTGAGACTTTCCTTGTCGATGAACATCTCTTCGGGGTCGGCTCTGTCCCCGTCAATCAGCCGCACAGCTTCTTCGTCATCAAGCGAAACATAGTTGTTCAGAGCCTTGCTTTTGTTGTTTCCCGAACGTTCAAGAAGCGTGATTATCCTGCGGTTTATACAGACTGCAGCATACGTTTTAAAGCTTGCGCCCTTGTCCTCTTTGTATGATTTCACGGCGCACAGCAGTCCCAGAAGACCCTCCTGAGTGAGATCATCGGGTTCAAGTCCGGAAATATTGTACTTTGAAGTTATTGAGCGTATAAGCTTAAAGTATCTGTCGGTCAGCACAGTAAAAGCATTTGCATTACCGCCGTTGTAAAGTTCAACAAGCTGAATATCCGAACATTCACAAGCCCCACTCATATCCTTCTCCTTTTAGTTTTTTTACAGATGTTCCATAAGACATAATTTTCCGGAAGCTATGCCGCAAATTTTCTTTTAGCACAACCGTGAAATTGTATTGTACTAAAATCAGACATTTAACTCATCCGAAATCGTCAATGCAATATTCCGATGTTAAAACAATATTACATTGTTTTTCTACAATGATCGGAAAAATATACACAGCAAGGTAAAATACCGCCCACAGTCCGAAAAATTTGGTGACAGTTTCCATTCACTAAACATATTTACAATATCTCTACTCTGTATCATACAACAACAAAAGAAATAAGTCAATAGAAAAAACAAAAAAAATATTTAATTTTTTTTATAAGTAATTGCAAAATTTGTAGAATTATGATAAACAATGTGGTATAATATTACTTAAACACGATAGAAAAGATATAATTCTATAAGAAAATGAGCAAATCAAATTTTAAGGAGTACCAGGAATGTTTGAAAGATGTACGGGAATGGGGCTTGTGGGAATTGAGTCCTTTAAAGTAACGATAGAAGCCGATTTGTCATCGGGGCTGCCTGCGTTCGATATAGTAGGTCTGCCCGATGCGGCTGTCAAGGAATCAAGGGACAGAGTTCGATCCGCAATGAAAAACTGCGGCTTCGATTTTCCCCTAGGAAAAATAACTATCAACCTCGCCCCCGCCGATATAAAAAAGGTAGGTCCGCTTTATGATCTGCCGATTTTGATTGCGCTTCTGAAGCTTTCGGAGCAGCTTTCAGCCAATATTGACGATGCGGTGTTTATCGGAGAAATTTCACTTTCAGGAATAGTGAATCCGGTCAACGGCATTCTTCCTATGACGATCGAAGCTCAGAAGCTTGGTTACAAGCGTATATTCATCCCCTATGAAAACCGAGCCGAGGCCGCCGTAGTGAGAGGACTCGAGGTCTATCCGGTAAAAAATATAAAACAGCTTCACGACCACCTCACAGGAAGAACTCCGATGAAAAAAGCCGATCCCGAGGAACTCACCGTTACTCTCGGAAAATTTGCCGTTGACTTCTCCCAGGTCAAGGGGCAGTACGAAGCGAAAAGAGCTCTCGAAATAGCCGCCGCAGGAAGTCACAACGTTCTTCTCGTAGGCCCTCCCGGCTCCGGAAAAAGCATGCTCGCTCAAAGAATGCCTACCATTCTCCCGGACATGACATTCGAAGAAACAATTGAAACTACGAAAATTCATTCCATCGCAGGAAACATTCCGAGCGGCGTATCATTAATAAACCAACGGCCTTTTCGCTCGCCGCATCACACGATTTCACCCATGGGGCTTGCCGGAGGAGGCTCAATCCCGAGTCCCGGCGAAATTTCCCTCGCACACAACGGCGTTCTTTTCCTTGACGAGCTTCCCGAATTTTCACGCACGACAATGGAAGTTCTCCGTCAGCCGCTCGAGGACGGAAAAGTAACGATTTCGAGAGTCAGCGGAACATTGACGTATCCATGCAACGTTGCAATGATATGTGCGATGAACCCCTGCCCCTGCGGTTACTATGCGACCGGAGTAAAAAAGTGTTCGTGCAGCCCAACCAAAGTAACACGGTATCTCAACAAAATTTCAGGTCCTCTTCTCGACAGAATCGATATTCATGTCGAGGTTCCGTCAGTGAGCTATGAAGAGCTTTCCTCAGCCGTTCCTGCCGAAACATCAGAGGAAATCCGCAGACGCGTCAACAAAGCACGGATAATTCAGACAGAACGCTTCAAAGACCTTCCCGTTACCTCAAACGCCCGTATTCCTGCCGGTCAGCTTCACGATTTCTGCAGGCTTGACGAAAAGGCGGACAAAATGCTTGAAAAAGCATTTGACAAAATGGGACTGTCTTCAAGAGCCTACAGCAAGATTCTGAAAGTATCGAGAACAATAGCGGATCTTGACAACAGCGAAATCATAAAGACAGATCATATTAGCGAGGCAATACAGTACAGAAGCCTTGACAGGAAGTATTGGAACAGAGAATGATAATTATAAAATAAATGAGATAAATGAGCAAATTTAAAAAGTTTAAAAAAAATTTGAAAAAGGATGGATAAAGTTTTTGCCCAGCTTTTTTCAAAAAGCTGGTGGTTTTTTAAGGGCAACACCCTTAACTAAACATTACTCCTTAAAATTCGCAGTGCGGCATTTTTATATTTTTAACCGTCGTCTAAACGTTTTGCTCATATGATAAAATTCTTTCTATATCGATACATTCAAAAAAAATCCGCTCTCTTGACAAATTCCCCTATCGGTGCAATAATATACATTGGGTGTTTAAAAGAAATACATTCATCCAATAGAATTCAAGAGGTGCAGAATTATGACCAATAAAGATTATGCAGAACTTGACAGCAAGTTCATTTCCAATACATACAAGCGTTTTCCAGTGACTCTCGAAATAGGAAAAGGTGCAACGGCATACGACGCCGAGGGAAAAAGCTACATTGATTTCGGAAGCGGAATCGGAGTGACAAGTCTCGGCTACTGCAACGACAAGTGGGTCGACGCAGTGGTCAGCCAGGTGAAAACTCTCCAGCACACTTCAAATCTTTACACAACGATTCCCGACACTAAGCTTGCGGAAAAGCTCTGCACGGCGACCGGATACAAAAAAGTTTTCTTCGCAAACTCGGGCGCCGAAGCCAACGAGTGTGCAATAAAGCTTGCAAGAAAACACGGAGTTTCCAAAAAGGGAGAAAAATGCTGTAACATTATCACATTTCAGAATTCTTTCCACGGAAGAACGATCACAACTCTCGAAGCTACAGGTCAGGACGTTTTTCACAAAAACTTCTTCCCCTTCACAAACGGATTCAGATACGTTCCGCTCGGAGACAGGGAAGCTCTGAATACGGCCGTTGACGATACAGTCTGTGCGGTTATGCTCGAACTTGTTCAGGGCGAAGGCGGCGTTATAGCTTCCGACAAAGATTTCGTGAAGTACGCCGAAAAAGTCTGCCGTGAAAACGATATACTTTTCATCATAGACGAAGTTCAGACCGGTGTCGGCAGAACCGGAACTCTTCTTGCAAGTGAGCAGTTTGATATCAAACCTAACATCACCACTCTCGCAAAGGGCCTCGGCGGAGGACTTCCTATCGGCGCAGCACTCATGGACGAAGAAGTTGAGAATGTATTTTCCTACGGCGACCACGGCTCAACATTTGGCGGCAATCCTGTTTCATGCGCAGGCGGACTTGCCGTTCTCGAAGAACTTCTCGACAACGGCGTTCTCGGCGAGGTAAAAGGCAAGGCAGATTACATCAGATCAAAGCTTCTTGAGATTCCTCAGGTCAAGGATGTTTCGGGACTCGGAATGATGATCGGAATCACTGTTGACGACGGTTACACCTCGGCTGAGGTCGCAAACAGATGCGTAGAAAACGGCTTGCTTATACTCACCGCAAAAGCAAAGCTCAGACTTCTTCCTCCGCTCACAATCACAAAGGAAGAAATTGACAAGGGTATTGAGATACTTGCAAAATCGTTTTAATATTTCAATCAAACAAAACCGTCTTGTTTTGAACAGGACGGTTTTGTATTTTTGTAAAAATGCCGCAATAGGGCATTTTTAAGGAGTAATATATTGTTAAGGAATTCGTACACCAAGGGCAGGGTTTTTGAATGAGTAAAAAATATGTGAACAGTTTTAAAATATACTTGATCA
>CAMHNT010000191.1 GCA_946186535.1 uncultured Clostridia bacterium | reverse complement strand
TGCGATTTTCGTCTGCCGTTGGCAGTTCTTTGTGCGGTGTTGCCTTAAATATCCGAAAACATACCCCCTCGGAATACGCCGATATTCCGAAGGGGATTTTTATTTTATTCAAGACTTTCATAAAAAAGATTCCGGCAGATAATACCCTTATCCCCCGTGGCATACGAAAGCAGAAGCTTTGAATATGCCGAGGACGTGTTGATATTATACATAGGAACAATATCTCTGAATTTGAACTCCTCAGCCGATTTATAAATATATTCCGATTTTTTCGCAGAATAAACATAAACGTCGGTTCCGTTTTCGAAACATCTCTCAGCAAATTTCAAAAACGATGTATTTCTGCCTTGAGTGCAGGCTGTTGCCGAATGATACAGCTTCAGAAGCACCGCAGATTTTTCCTTGATATCCACTGAATCAAAGTCCAGACCAACATAGCTTTGAATAAGAAGAATATCATTTTTGAAACGTATATCCCTGTTTTTAAGAAAAGCCGTTTTTTCACAGGGTTCCGTGTGTAAAGGATTTATTTCGCTGTCGGCTCTTTTAAAGCTTCCGTTTTCCATAGTTCCAAACGGAACGCCTCCCCAGCCTGAAAAGCTGTCGAGATAGCCGTCGGCTTCATTGAGGCGTGTGGAAATATAAACTTTTACGTTTTCCCCGTGGTTCTTCCATATTGTGAAAACTCCTGTGTTGCTGTGCGTTGCGTCGGAAAATCCTTTGATAAAATCGACCGATGCTTTGAAATTGTCCCATCCGTTGCTTTCGGGAATTGTGAGAACATAGTCGGCAGCCGTGATGACTATCGGAATCCTGACCCACGAAAGAACAAGCCCAAGCAAAGCCGAGGTGAAACTCAAAGTATCGCTCCCGTGGGTTATGATAACTCCGTCATATTTTTCGAATTCAATTGAGAGCATAAAGCTGCATATTTCCGAAAGTGTTTCACATGTTGAATTTTCGCTTAGAATATTAAATGGAGAAATGCACTCGAATTCAATGTCCGTTCTGTTTTTATAAATTTCAATAAGCGTTTTTGACGCACCAACGTCGACATCCGCAATTCCGTCTGTCACAGAACTTCCGATAGTTCCTCCTGTAAATACGACCAATATTTTCAAAAAATCACCTCATACTGTTTCTGTAAAATCCCAATGCGCTTTTCGTAAAGAAAACCGGTGTAATGAACATCACGGCGAGCATAAGAAAGTAAAGGAGCAGATATGTATGTGAAAAGGCGAGAATAACCGTATTGACGGTGCTTACCGCTATTGAAAGTATTCCGCAGAGAACGGGAATGAATTTTGCTTTTCCAAGTTTGTCCCTGTATTTTTTAGAACTATAGACAGCGATAAAAACAATTCCCGAAATTCCGGCGGCAACATGGATAACCGTGAGCATGCCTGCCGAATGGTTAAGTATTTTGTAGCCGTTTTTCAGAACGCCGGAAATGCCGGTTACTGTGCCTACAGGATCGGAATTCATCACTGCATAGAAGGAATCTGTTCCTGCTTTGAAAAAACCGACAGCTTTGCGGATAAGGTCAAGAAAATAATAAAATATTCCCGTAAGTATAATAAAAACGGAACACAGCAGGAATATTATCTTTTCTCTTCCTGAATATTCGCTGCCCGAGCGGTCCGAATTATCTTTACCGTATATATCACTCATATTATTCCCCCTGTTTGCGATAAGATTTACAGATGTGATAGTCTGAAATTTAATATTTATATTATAATCGCTTTTTGGTTCGTATTCAATATTTTTATTTCAAAACTATAAATGAGCAAATTTTAAAATTGCACAAAAAGTTTGATAGAGGACAGTTAAAGTTTTCGCTCAAGCCTTTTTCAAAAGGTACCCCAAGGGCACTTCCTTCGGGGCGCCTGCAGGATCCAAGGGCAGCGCCCTTGGTCGCCGTCCGCAGACGGCGAAACTCTCTTACGCTTTTGCCCTTTGCAAGGGTGAATTTCCCAAACAGTCCGGCGGACTGTTTGGGAAAGAGGGACGCTTTGGCAGAAAGCGTCCCTTCCCGAAGATTAAAACAATCTCTCCTCGCCGCTCCAAGGCGACTTGATCAAGTATATTTTAAGGCAACACCGCACAAAGACCGCCTTACGGTACCCCAAGGGTATTTGATAGCACAATGAGTTATCTTAATGCTTCCAAAGACCATCACCTGGTTCATCAAAAAAGCATTTCCCACAAAATCTTTTTAAATCTTCCCTCGCAATTTTTCCTCAATTTACCAAACAAAATTCAATCTTTACTTGAAATAAAGCCGTATTTATGGTAACATATAAATTATGTTAGATTAATTACCTTATATAAAGAAAAGTTGAAAAGAAAAGGAGTTTCTGGTTATGTGCGGTATATGCGGATTTACCGGCGAGATTGTGGATCAGGGAAGTATTATCCACAATATGGCTGAGGTTATCACCCACCGTGGCCCTGACAGCGACGGTTATTATACAGACAACAATATTGCAATGGGCTTTCGCCGTTTGAGTATCATCGACCTTGACGGCGGTCATCAGCCTATCTACAGCAAGGATAAAAGTATGGTCCTCACCTTTAACGGTGAGATTTACAACTATAAAATTCTGAGAACGGAGCTTATCGAGCTCGGTTATGAGTTTTATACCGAAACCGACAGCGAGGTTATTCTCCACGGCTTCGAGGAGTGGGGCGAGAAGGTTCTCGACAGACTCAGAGGTATGTTCGGTTTTGCAATCTACAACAAAAACGACAATTCACTTTTTATCGCAAGAGATTTCTTCGGCATCAAGCCTCTGCATTACGCTCAGGTCGGTGAACACTTCGTTTACGGTTCGGAGATCAAGAGCATTCTCGAATTCCCGAAATATGAGAAGAAATTCAACAGAAAGACTCTCGACAACTACCTTTCGTTCCAGTATGCCCTTCCTCCGGAAACATTCTTTGAAGGCATCTACTGCCTTCTTCCGGGTCACTACCTCTGGTACAAAAACGGCAAGGTAACAACCCAGAGATACTGGGAGGCTACGTTTGAGCCTAACGAAAGTCTTACAGAGGACGAGGCTGTCGATACAATCGAGAACGTCTTTGAGGAGTCGGTCAACGCTCACAAAATCAGTGACGTTGAGGTCGGCTGTTTCCTCTCGAGCGGTGTTGACAGCAGCTATGTTTCGACTTACTTTGCAGATCAGAAAACATTTACGGTAGGTTTCGACTTCGGCGAGAAGTACAACGAAATCGACTGGGCAAAGGGTCTTTCCGAGAAAATCGGCGTCGATCATAAGTATAAGATCATCTCCAGCGAAGAGTTCTGGGGCAACATCAGAAAGGTTCAGTATCATATGGATCAGCCGCTTGCTGACCCGTCATGTATCGCTCTTTACTTCGTTTCAAAGCTTGCGAGCGAGTACGTAAAGGTTGTACTTTCCGGTGAGGGTGCGGACGAGCTGTTCGGCGGATATACTATCTACAACGAGATCAATTCTCTCCGCGGATATCAGAAGCTTCCTTTGGGTCTCAGAAAGTTCCTTGCAGCTATAGTAAGACCTCTTCCGAAATTCAAAGGCAGAAACTTCATTCTCCGCGGTGCTCTGAGCGTTGAAGAAAGATTCATTGGAAACGCCTTCATGTTCAACAAGAAGGAGAAGCAGAAGATCCTTAAGGACGGTTCTATCGCTCACGAGCCTCAGGAGTACACAAAGCAGTATTACGACCGTGTAAAGGACTATGACGATATCACAAAGATGCAGTATCTCGATATCAACACATGGATGGTCGGCGATATCCTTCTGAAAGCCGACAGAATGTCTATGGCAAACTCACTCGAGCTTCGTGTTCCTTTCCTTGATAAAGAGGTTTTCAAGGTTGCAAGAACGATTCCGTATCAGCTCAGAGTGAACAAGGAGAACACAAAGTACGCTATGCGTAAGGCAGCTCTCCGTCACATGCCGAAGGCTTCGGCGGAAAAAAAGAAACTCGGTTTCCCTGTTCCGACGAGAGTATGGCTTAAGGACGAGAAATACTACAACATCGTTAAGGATACTTTCAACTCCGAAACGGCAAAGCAGTTTTTCAACAGCGAGGAGCTTGTCAAATTCCTTGACGACCACTACAACGGAAAAGAGGATAACAGCCGTAAGGTATGGACTGTTTATATTTTCCTTGTATGGTATGATATTTATTTCGGAAGCGATAAGGTGGAAGCTCCGAAGGGATATGAGCCTGAGAAGAAGTAATTTCGGAATGTAACTCGTTGCGCTATTAAAACCACAGCTAAAGTTTGGTTGAAGCCTGTTAAAGTTTCGCTCAAGCCTTTTCAAAGGCTTGCGGGGTGCATGGGGCAGCGCCCCTGCTCGCTCGTCGCAACGAGCGAAACACCTCATACTTCAAACCTCTGCAAGGGGTGAATCAGAAAACAGTCCGGTGGACTGTTTTATGAGAGGGGACGCTCTGTCGAGAGCGTCCCCTTTTAAAATACC
>CAMHNT010000190.1 GCA_946186535.1 uncultured Clostridia bacterium | reverse complement strand
GATCCGCCGCTACATAATCGAAAACGATTGGCTCGACTGCATTATTCAGCTTTCGCACTCTCTTCCGAAAAGTTTCTCGAATAGGATACATCATCGACAAAGCTGATTTCGGAAGACACATCCGATTCCCCTCAAGCACAGATAACCTACTTTATCCCCGATGACCGCAAATCGGGTGGGAAATATGTGACTGTCACATGCAATGTGCGGCATGTTGATGATTATAACCGTGCGATCGTCTTTACTGATGGTATGACTGTGAAGTTTGATGATGTGTGGAATATACGAGTAATGTAAAATGGTTAATGGGGGTAAGGGCGATATTACTTCTCTGCGCCCCAATAGTTAAATCACCGACATTTGAAAAAAGGGAGATGCCCATAACCGTAATCGAATCTCCTATTTCTAAGCGGTGACAGGCATTCCTGCAAACAAGAAATCCTATATAGCAATGACCGTCCTTCGGATAATTCCATAGGGCGGTCATATTTTATTGTATCGGTTAATATCACCAAAACTCTTGACTGAATACCTGTGAAATGGTAAAATTATAATATAAAATCAGCAAGGTAGTGATAATATGCCGACACTTGATTGGATAGGCAAAGATAAAGTGGTAAATCACCATATGGACGTGCCGTATCGTGTGCTTGAAAAGAAATACAGCTGCGGTGAAGACTCCGACAATATGATAATTCACGGCGACAATCTGTCCGCACTGAAAAGCCTTCTGCCGCAGTACGAAGGTAAGATCAAGTGCATTTATATCGATCCGCCGTACAACACGGGCAACGAAGGCTGGGTCTACAATGACAATGTGAATGATCCCCGAATAGTCGAGTGGCTCGGTAAGGTAGTAGGAACGGAAGGCGAAGATCTATCTCGTCACGACAAGTGGCTGTGCATGATGTATCCACGCTTAAAGCTGCTGCACCGTTTGCTTGCGGACGATGGGGTTATTTTTATTTCGATTGATGATAATGAATTCTACTATTTGAAAATGATCTGTGATGAGATAATTAAAAACTTTGTTGTATCTATTGTATGGCAAAAAAGAACATCGCCTGAAGCGCGAAAAAAACTTAGCAGTGGGCACGAATACATATTAGTTTATACTAAAAATCCAGATTCTGATATTGCATTAAATCTATTACCACTTGACGAAAAAGATGCTTCTGCATATACAAATCCAGATAATGATCCAAGAGGTCCATGGATTTCTTCACCCTTTACTGCGCCAGGTTATCGTCCAAATCAAATGTATTCAATAACTACCCCAACAGGTAAAATAGTAAATCCTCCTAAAGGACGGTGTTGGTGTAATGTTGAAGATGTATATATGAGACTCCTTGATGAAGGAAGAATGTGGTTTGGTTCAGACGGAAATGGAGTTCCACGCAGAAAGACGTATTTAGCTGAACGAGAAGGACGTTGTACATGGACATGGTGGACTAATTCTGAAGTCGGATATACTCAGTTGGCAACACAAGAGTTATCTGCTATACTCGGAAAGGCTTCTTTTGATTACCCCAAGCCTACAAGATTACTTGAAAGAATTATTAAGATGGCCACCTCCAAAGACAGCATAATCCTCGACTCCTTTGCAGGCTCTGGCACGACCGCACACGCCGTTCTCAACATGAACAAAGCGGACGGAGGCAACCGTAAATTCATACTTATTGAAATGATGGACTACGCTGATACAATTACCGCAGAGCGTGTGAAGCGTGTTATTGACGGCTACGGTGAGGGCAAAAAGGCTGTTGCCGGTACGGGCGGCGGTTTTGCATTTTACGAACTCGGCGAAAAGCTGCTTGACGGCGAGTATCTCAATGAAAATATAGGAACAGACAAAATTCGTGAATATGTCTATTTCACGGAAACAAAGGAAAAAGTGACATACAAGCCCGATGAGCCGCACTATCTCGGCACGGCATTCGACACGGCGTACTATTTCTATTATGAAAAAGACAAGGCAACAACGCTCGATTGGGTATTCCTTGAAACGATAAAAACAAAAGCGCACGGGTATGTGATATATGCCGACAGGTGCATCTTGACCGATGAAGAGCTTGAAAAATATCACATTACATTTAAGAAAATCCCTCGTGATATTACGAGACTGTAAGGGGGCGGAGAAATGGAACTTAAAAGCTATCAGAATGTTGTAATGCGTGATCTCTCCGCATACCTTTCTATTCTCGATCAATGCAGCAATATTGACAAGGCATGGCGGCAATTTTGGAAAGATAAAGATATAGCTGTAGGTACTGGCGGTGTTCCCGGATATAACGAAGCTATAAAGGGCGTGCCGCATATCTGTATGAAAGTACCGACAGGCGGCGGCAAGACGTTTATGGCGTGTGCGTCCGTTAAAAGAATATTCGATGAATTGCCGAAAAGCAAGCCGCAAGTTGTTGTGTGGCTCGTACCGAGTGATTCAATTCTGACGCAGACGATCATAACACTGTCAAATCCCGCTCACCCATACAGGCAGCGGCTCAACGCCGATTTTTCGGGCAGAGTCGGTGTTTACACAAAAGAAATGCTGTTAAACGCACAGAATTTTTCACCCGATATAGTTACCCGGCAGCTTACCGTTTGTGTATTAAGCTACGGTTCTTTGCGAATAGACTCCAAAAAGAAAGACGTCCGCAAGGTCTATCAGGAAAACGGAAACCTTCTGCGCTTTGCTCAATATTTCAAAGATGATTCAGCACTGCTTGCAGATACTCCCGATACTGCACTTATTCAGATACTCCGTCATTTGTCGCCTGTTGTGATCGTTGACGAAAGTCACAACGCAGCGAGTGATCTCAGCGTGAAGATGCTTGAAAATCTCAGCCCTTCTTTTATTCTCGATCTCACCGCAACGCCGAGAAAGAACAGCAACATTCTCTCTTATGTTGACGCAAGAGAACTTAAAAAGGAGAATATGGTCAAGCTGCCTGTTATCGTTTATAATCGTCAATCGAAAAACGATGTAATTGTAGATGCGATTAATCTGCGTGATATACTCGAAAGACAAGCGATACAAGAAGAACAAAACGGCGGCGAGTATATCAGACCTATTGTTTTGTTTCAGGCTCAGCCAAAGACAAGTGAGCAGAGCAAGACTTTTGAAGATCTGAAAAAAGTGCTTGTGGATTACGGAATCCCCGAAGAACAGATCGCAATAAAAACGTCAAAGGTTGACACGATAGGCAGAACGAATCTTATGAGCCGTGACTGTTCTATCCGCTATATAATTACAGTCAACGCTCTTAAAGAAGGCTGGGACTGCCCATTTGCATATATTCTTGCCACAATAGCGAATAAATCTTCTAAGGTAGATGTAGAGCAGATACTCGGCAGGATACTCCGACAGCCTTATGCGAAAAAACATAGTGATAATCTGCTTAATACATCATTTGTATTGACCTGTTCAAACGATTTTCGTGATACGCTCGAAGGTATCATAAAAGGGCTTAACAGTGCCGGATTCAGCCGCAGGGATTATCGTGTCGGAGAAGATGAAATGCCGCTTTTGCAAAATCCTTCCGATGCTTCCGGTTCACCGTCGAGTAACGAGACTATATCGAAAAGTGATGACAATGAGAGTCTGCTTGAAGGTATTGACCTTTCCGGAGTTCATTATCAGCCGGACGCTGCGATTAAAGATGACTCTGCTTCAATATCCGGATTAGAGAAAATGATCTCACGTGCTGAACAGGAAGTACAGCAGTATGAAGAGCAGTCGGCAGTTGCCGATACATTTGGTTATATCGGCGGTGAGTTGGGAGATATGCTTCATCAATATCATATTCAGGCACAGTATGCGGAGGACGTAAAAACTCTGAAAGTACCGCAGTTTATGCTTACAACGACACCTAATCTTTTTGGCAGCGATACTGTATTTTTGCAAAAAGACAGCTTGCTTGACGGATTCAATCTTGAAAGCCAAAGCGCCGATATAAACTTTACAATATCAACAGGAGAAATGTATTCTGTAGATATCCAAACACAAGGCGAAGGTGTGCCGAAGTATAAGCGAGTATCGCAGAATGACAGCGACTATTTTAGAGAACTGCTTGCCCGTCTTGCTCCCGAACAAAAGATAGAAAGCTGCACACATCAGATATGCCATGTGATCAATAAGGATAATGCTTTTTCAGCAGCCGAAATAGAAAAGTATGTCAGTCGTGCTATTTCCAAAATGACGGAAGAGGAACTATCGGCTATGGAAACATCTCTCCCTATCTATGCAAAGAAAATTCGAGATAAGATCGAAGAACTGAAAAAAGCGTATAGAGAGAAAACATTTTACAAATGGCTTGACAGCGGAAAAATCGTGTGTGAGCCGAATTATGTATTCCCCGATGTAATAACGCCGAGCAGTGCAAACGACTCTGTTCCGTTTTCTCTATATGAAGCTGAAGCCGAAGGCGTGATGAACGAGCTGGAGAAAAAGATGAGAGATCTGTTTCCGACGATAGACGGA
>CAMHNT010000189.1 GCA_946186535.1 uncultured Clostridia bacterium | reverse complement strand
CCCCCTCCGGGGAGGGGGTTGGGGGTGGCGAAGTTTGATGAAAAGACTCAGCTTCGTAGAAAAGCATTTTTTCGGAAAGAAAGCAGGGTTCGGGAGCGAAGCTCCCGATGGGTGTGGGCGAAGCCCACACCCAGAAAGCCCCCTCCGGCAGGGAGGGGGTTGGGGGTGGGTTGGTTTGGTTAAAAGACTAAGCTTAATAGAAAAATGTTTTAAACATAAGATAGCCTTCTTAAGTTCAAGATATCTTATGTCCGTGGTGTGTCCGGAATTGAAGCAAAAAATCCGACAGGGGCACTGTAGGCGGTGAAGTTTGCCAGCGGCTTGCTTGGGTCGTATCTGACCTCCACCTTCTTGCCGACCTGAATTTTTTCGCTCTCTTCATAAACGAAAAATTCTCCCGAATAAAGAGCGTTTACTCCGTCAATACCGAATTCATAAAAAACCCTGTAGCGGAACTTCTCAAGTTCCTTTTTCTTTTCGTTCTCTTTTTCGGCGAGTTCCTTCTTTATATAGATAACCTCATCGGAGCTTGATTTCTCAACCGCCGATTTCAGCTCGTTTATGTTTTCGTACGGCTTCACATAATACGGCACTTTTTCGATTTTCGTGATTGTTCCGCGGGCGGTTTCATAATTTTTGAAACGGTCACTGTCCCTCTTTCCCTTTTTTGTTTTTTTATGTACGACAACAAAATAAACAATCAGAAAAAGAATTGTTGCGGCAACAACCCCGAGAAGTACAACCGTAACAATGTCGGTCTGATGTGAAATTTTTTTCAGCTTTTCAGCATCGTTGGGAGATATGCTGATATCCGCAAGATTAAAAAACATATAATTTCTGCCTTTCATAAACATAAAAAATCAGGTCTGCTGTTTTATTGCATTTTCACCCTATTATACACAATTCTTAAATTTATGTCAACATGAAGAGAAAAAATTTTGTATACTCACTAAACTCTCGGCATATCGGAAAAAGAAATCCTGTAATTTTTAAAAAATTTTTTAAAATCATATTGACAAACGGACAATTTACTAATAATATGTGTAGTAGCGCAATGCTGTGTTACTTTTGCGTTTTATGCTTCTGCGAATATTATCGGTTTTGATTTTGTTCAAATGCAGACTTCCGCATACGCATAATATTTATTTTAAATTTAAAATCATTTTCAGGAGGGAATACGAATGGTATTCGAGAAAATTAAGGCTATTTTGGCTGAGCAGTTTGATGAGGAAGAAGATTCAATCACAGTTGACACAAGCCTCACAGAAGATCTGGGTGCAGATTCTTTGGACCTCGCCGACGTACTTATGGCTATCGAGGACGAATTTGAGGTTGAGATCCCGGACGAGGATATCGAGAACATCAAAACTGTAGGCGATATCGTTGATTACATTGAGGCTAAGAAGTAATTTTTAAAAACGAATTTTTAATCTACGGATTTTTTCGCCCGCTGCTTTGCGGGCATTTTGTTTTGTTATACTTCAAATAAAAATTAGCAAATCCGAAAACTGACGCTCAATCCGGCATTGAACGAATTTGCAGAAATGCCGTGATGTGTGATACTTTATTTTCCGGAACTAACACTAATATATGTTAAGTGGTTCATATTCAAAGGGCAATCAGCTCGGACGCATTCTTAAATAATCCGGGCAAAAGCCCTGACAAACCTTACGGAAAAATTTTCGTGCATTTTCAGTATTTGCTCTTTTATAGTTCTCATTGATATTTTCAAAAATATTTCATCGTAATTCATCGAAAAAAGGTTGAATTATTTAAATTAAAAATGTATAATTAAAAGTTGTATATACTTTAATAATGATTTAAATTACCATAAAAACGGAGGATTCAACTATGGCACAGAACAAAAAAATGGTTGAGGCTATCACTTCGAGAGACGAAGACTTTGCGAAGTGGTATACCGACATAGTAAAAAAAGCCGAGCTCTGCGATTATTCGGGAGTTAAGGGATGTATGATATTCAGACCCTACGGCTATGCTATCTGGGAAAACATTCAGGCCGACCTCGACAGACGCTTCAAGGAAACAGGTCACGAGAATGTATACATGCCTATGCTCATTCCCGAAAGTCTTCTTCAGAAGGAGAAGGATCACGTTGAGGGCTTCGCTCCCGAGGTTGCATGGGTAACTCAGGGCGGTTCGGAAAAGCTCACCGAGCGTCTTTGCGTTCGTCCGACTTCCGAGGTTCTTTTCTGCGAGCACTACAAAAACGTTATCAACTCATACAGAGATCTTCCGAAACTTTACAACCAGTGGTGCAGCGTTATGCGCTGGGAGAAAACGACAAGACCTTTCCTCAGAACCTCCGAGTTCCTCTGGCAAGAGGGCCACACGATGCACGAAACTGCCGAGGAAGCTATTGAGGAAACCCTCAGAATGCTCAAGGTATATGAGGATTTCTACAGAGAAACTCTCGCTATCCCTGCGGTTGTCGGAAAAAAGACGAGAAAAGAGACCTTTGCAGGTGCGGAGGCTACCTATACGATTGAGCCTATGATGCACAACGGCGTCGCCCTTCAGGGCGGTACCTCCCACTATTTCGGCGACGGCTTTGCAAAGGCTTTTGACATCAAGTTCACCGGCAGAGACAACACTCTCCAGTACCCTCACCAGACATCATGGGGCGTTTCGACGAGAATGATCGGCGCTATCATCATGGTTCACGGAGACGACGACGGACTCGTTCTTCCTCCGAAGATTTCTCCGATCCAGGTTGCGATAATTCCTGTCGCACAGCACAAGGAGGGCGTTCTCGAAAAGGCGGACGAACTTAAGAAGCGTCTCTCAAAGGAATTCAGAGTCAAGCTCGACGATTCCGAAAACAGCCCGGGCTGGAAATTCAGTCAGTATGAGATGAAGGGCGTTCCTGTAAGAGTTGAGATCGGTCCTAAGGATATCGAGAAAAATCAGTGCGTAATCGTAAGACGTGACAATCGTGAAAAGCAGTTCGTTTCTCTCGACAATCTCGAAGAAGCAGTGAGAACGGCTCTTCAGGAGGTTCACGACGCTATGTATCAGAAGGCTCTCGACAACATGAACGAGAAGACCCACGTTGCCGTTACGTTCGATGAATTCGTTGACACAGCGAAGAACAAGCCGGGATTCATCAAGGCGATGTGGTGCGGCGACGTTGAATGCGAGGACAAGATCAAGGACGTTACCGGCGGCGTTAAGTCGAGATGTATTCCTTTTGAAGAGGAGAAACTCTCCGACGTCTGTGTTTGCTGCGGCAAGCCTGCAAAACATCAGGTATTCTGGGGCAAGCAGTATTGATCAGCAATTATATATAATAGTGATAATATACTGTTATTTCTGTATCGGACAGTTGGCAAGGCAATAATTACATTAATGCGATAACCGCTTGAAGATTGTCGGCTTTTTTTTAAACAGAAACAGTATGAATTGAACAGAATAAATTAAACGGCGGAGGCGGAATTTCCTTTTGCCTCCGCATTAACACGCTCAGTACAAATCTGTTTAATCGGGTATGTATTGAGTTATTCCTCGATCGAGGTGAGAAAATGCCAATTAATATTCCCGAAGATCTGCCTGCCGCAAAAACTCTTGAAAGCGAAAACGTTTTTGTGATGACGAACGACCGTGCAATGTCTCAGGATATCCGGCCGCTCAAAATTATTATACTGAATCTTATGCCAACAAAAATCGTGACGGAGACTCAGCTTTTAAGACTTCTGGGCAACAGTCCTCTTCAGGTCAACATCGAGCTCCTTCAGATGGCTTCACACGTTTCAAAGAACACTCCTCAGGATCACCTAACCTCATTCTACAAATTTTTTGATGAGGTAAAAAACAACTACTATGACGGCATGATAATAACGGGAGCGCCGGTGGAGCTTTTGGATTTTAAAGAGGTTGACTATTGGGACGAGCTTTGCACCATTATGGAATGGAGCAAGCACAACGTTTATTCCACGCTTCACATTTGCTGGGGCGCTCAGGCAGGTCTTTACTATCATTTCAACATTCCCAAATTCACGTTTGACGAAAAGCTTTCGGGCATCTTCTCTCACAGGGTTCTCAACTCAACTCACCCTCTGATGAGAGGCATTGACGATGTGTTCCTTCTTCCCCACTCACGAAACACGGGAGTAAAAACAGTTGACGTAATGAAGCACATGGAACTTGAAATACTTTCCCTTTCCGACGAAGCAGGCGTTTCAATTATTGCGAACAAGAGCGGCCGTCAGTTTTTCATTCTCGGTCATCCCGAATATGACAGGGACACTCTTGCGAAAGAATTTTTCCGTGATCTTGAAAAAGGAATCGAGCCTAATGTTCCGAGAAATTATTTCCCTGAGGACAACACGGACAACATGCCTGTTATGAAATGGAAAAGCTACGCAAATCTTCTTTTCATGAACTGGCTAAACTACTATGTTTATCAGAACACGCCGTTTGATCTTAACGACATCCGTGATATGTCGGATACTATAGAATACAACATCTGAACAGACATTGATATG
>CAMHNT010000188.1 GCA_946186535.1 uncultured Clostridia bacterium | reverse complement strand
CAAGCTTTTTGAAAAAAGCTTGGCAAAAACTTTAACAGGCTTCGCTTCGCCGAAAGTTTGCTTCGCTTCGATGTAAATTTATTTTAGTCTCCGAAAATCTCTTCGGCATATCTTACCGTTTCCATTGCGTCCTTTGCATAATAATCGGCACCGATCATATCCGCATACTCCTGTGTCAGAACGGCTCCGCCAACAACAACCTTTGTACCGATTCCTGCTTCCCTGAGCAGCTTGATAGTCTCCTCCATTGACGGAACGGTTGTTGTCATAAGTGCGCTCAGCCCAACGAGCTTAATATTATTCTCGACCGCACAATCCCTCACAGCCTCGGGCGGAACGTCCTTTCCGAGATCTATCACGTCAAAGCCGTAATTGCTCAGAAGAACCTTCACGATATTCTTTCCGATATCGTGAATATCGCCCTTGACGGTTGCAAGAATTATTGTGCCTTTACTCGGCTGATCGGTGTTGCTGAGAGCCGCCTTGACGGATTCAAATGCCGCCTTCGCAGCGTCTGCGCTCATGAGAAGCTGAGGCAGGAACACGGTCTTTTCCTCGAAGCCCTTACCGACGGTATCAAGCGCAGGTATAATCTGAGCATTGACGACCTCGAGCGGATCAACCTCCGTCACAAGCTGCGCCGCAATCGCACCTGCCTTTTCCTTCAGACCCTTGATAATGGCGTGCTTCAAGGGGTCGCTTACATCGGCTGTGCTGTCCGCTGACTTATCCTTGACGGCAGTAACGTTTGAAGCCGTTATGCCGGAAGCAAATTCAATGTATCCCGTGCAGTTGTCGTCCATACCTCTGAGCGCTTTATAGCAATGATATATCTTCATCATTTCAAGCGAAAACGGATTCATTATCGCACAGTCAAGACCTGTCTGCATTGCTATTGCAAAGAATGTCGAGGTAACAAAATCCCTGTTTGGAAGTCCGAAGGAAATGTTTGAAACACCGAGGCTTGTATGAACACCGAGCCTTTTCTCTATTATCCGAATACTTTCAAGCGTAACATTTGCGCTTTGAGTGTCGGAAGACACCGTCATAGCAAGAGGGTCGACGACAATATTACATCTGTCTATGCCGTATTTTTCCGCCTCTTCGATGATATTTTTCGCAATCTCATATCTGCCCTCGGCAGTTTCAGGTATACCTGCCTTGCCGATAGTCAGAGCAATAACCACGCCGCCGTATTTTTTCACAAGCGGAAAAACGGCATTCATGCTTTCGGGCTTTCCGTTAACTGAGTTTACGAGCGGCTTGCCGTTATAGATTCTCATCGATTTTTCCATAGCCACAGGGTCGACCGTGTCGAGCTGCAAGGGCAGATCACTCACAGCCTGAAGCTCCGTCACGACATTAATCATCATCTTGACCTCATCGATTTCGGGAAGTCCGACGTTAACATCAAGAATATCTGCGCCTGCGTCCTGCTGAGTGATACCCTCGTTAAGGATATAATCGAGGTTATTTTCCCGCAGAGCTTCTTTGAACTTTGATTTTCCCGTAGGGTTGATTCTCTCGCCTATCAAAATAGGAACTATTCCTATTTTCACCGCATGAGTATAAGATGAAACTACGGTATGATTCTTCTTTTCGGGAAGCTTAAACAGCAAGTTTCTTGTTTTCTCAACCGTCTTTCTGATAAACTCGGGCGTAGTTCCGCAGCAGCCGCCGACAATCGTTGCGCCCGAATTCACAATATCGATCATTAAATCCGAGAACAATTCCGCATCAACATCATAAACCGTTTTTCCATTCACGCTCTTGGGCAAGCCTGCATTAGGATTTACAATAACAGGTATACTCGCTTCCGAAACAAGCTTAGGAACGATTTTCACCATCTGCTCCGGACCCAACGAACAGTTCATTCCGACTGCGTCAACTCGCAGTCCCTCAAGCATAGCCACCATGGCGGCGGGATCTGCGCCCGTCATGAGCTTTGCATTTTCGTCATAAACACACGTTACAAAAATCGGCAGATCACTG
This sequence comes from uncultured Clostridia bacterium, assembly GCA_946186535.1. Lineage (GTDB taxonomy): Bacteria > Bacillota > Clostridia > Oscillospirales > Acutalibacteraceae > RUG592. Next base: position 2,520 of record CAMHNT010000188.1, on the reverse strand, counting down.
TTTTCCTTTGCCGCAAGAACAGCCGCCTTTGTTTCGTAGGAGTCATTCATTGTTTCAATAAGAATCAGGTCAACTCCACATTTTGCGGCTATTTTAATGCCGTCCGCAAAAAGAGAAACTGCGTCCTCAAAATCAAGATCGCCGAGCGGTTTCAGCATCTTTCCGAGAGAACCGATATCATAAGCGATATATCTGTCTCCGTCAAAGGCGCTCACCGCTTCCTTTGCGTTATCTATAGCGGCAGTTATAATTTCTTCAAGGTTATCGAATTTAAGGCGGTTTGCACCGAAGGTATTTGTTTTCAGGATATTACATCCGCTTTCGAGATAAGCCTTGTGGATATCTACAATCACGTCTCTGTGAGATATATTCCACAGTTCGGGAAGCTCACCGGGCGCAAGACCTCTTTCCTGAAGCATAGTACCCATACCGCCGTCAAAGTAAGTTATGGAGGTTTTTATTTTTTCAAGAATGTTCATAGCTTTTTCCTTTGTATTTATCTTTGAATAAGTAAGTTTTAAAATTACACAAAAACTCTGACATAGGACGGTTAAAGTTTTTGCCCAGCTTTTTTCAAAAGGTGCCCCGAAGGAAGTGCCCTTGGGGTACTGGTGGGTCAAGGGCGAAGGCCTTAACAATATATTACTTCTAAAAAATGCCGTATAACGGCATTTTTTAAATTCATACGCTTCTATAAATGCAATACTTGTTATTGCAGCTCATGCACTTGTTTCCGCATGTCCTCGTCTCAGCCCCGAGACCAATAACAGCCGTCACCGATTTCGTCGGGGTCATCAAAAGCGAATCCGAAAGCGTTATTCCGAGCTTTCTCGCGACGTCAAGACACCTCACGAAATCCCTCTGACAGCTAAGCGGAAAATCACCGTAGCCGGCGCTGAACCTTGAACAATGCTTTTCCTCGTCCTTCGTGATATCAAGCTCCGCTGTGTCGCACCAATACTCGATAGCCGACGAGCCAAGAGCATCAATTATAACACTCTTTGCCGGCGCAATTCTGCCGTACTTTCCTATCAGCCTGTCAACTCCGATACCTATCGTAGCCGCAAACAGAATCACGCTGTGACAGCCCTTCAGGTGCCTGTAAAGGTCACGGCTCTCGATTTCGCCGAAGCCGATATCAACAACATTTTCCCTCGGAAAACGAACCTCAGACCTCGCATAACAGCACCTTGCGCTCACGGCGTTCAGAAGCTCCTTTTCACATTCCTCAATTAATTTTTCGGTTATATCGTCCGGAGAAGCCTTCATATATCCGAGATAACGCATGGCCTCTTCCCTGACGGTTTTCACCTCGCCGGTTCCGGCAATTTTCAGCTCGACCGTAAAATCCGACATAATATCAACTCGTTACTTTATAATATGTGAGAGGTTGTTCATGATGGCTCCGGCAACCTCCGGTTTGTTCATTGTATAAATATGAACCGCGTTTATACCGTTGGCATAAAGATCGATGACCTGCTCGGTTGCGTATATAATGCCTGCCTGCTTCATTGCCTCGGGATTGTTTCCATAGCGGTCAACTATTTTTATGAATCTCTGCGGAAGCGCAGAACCCGAAATCGACATGATTCTCTTTATCTGAGCCGCATTTGTAACAGGCATGATTCCTGCAACGACAGGAACGTTTATACCTGCCTCACGGATTCTGTACAGAAAGTTATATAAAATATTGTTGTCAAAAAACATCTGAGTAGTCAGGAATTCACAGCCCTTTTCTACCTTTATTTTAAGATTTTTTATATCATCATACGAGTTCTCGCTTTCGGGGTGAGTTTCGGGATAGCATGCACCGCCAATGCAAAAATCACCGTGCGCCTTGATATCGTCGATAAGCTCACTTGCGTAGTGATACTGACACTTTGAACGGTCGAGCCCCTCGGGAATATCGCCGCGAAGAGCAAGGATATTGTTTATGTTTTTAGCTTTAAGGTTCTCAACAACAGAATCAATTTTATTCTTGTCGGAGCTTACGCACGTCAGGTGAGCAAGTGTCGGAACACCGTAATTGTCCTGAATATTCGCCGCAATATCTGCGGTAAACTCGGACGTTCCGCCGCCTGCACCGTAAGTAACGCTCATAAAATCGGGCTTAAGGCTTGCGATCTCCTCGGTTGCTTGCTTGATACTTTCAAACTTGTCGCTTGTTTTCGGAGGAAAAACCTCCATTGAAAGTGTAGGCTTCTCGCCTTTTATCAGATCTATAATTTTCATTTTCTGTTCTCTCCTCATTAATTACACCAAAACATATCTATTAAGTATGTTTATAATATAATAACACAAAGCATGCCGTTTTGCAATAAGATATCAACTATTAATTCATATCTCACAAAGCGAAAAAAGCACGCTTCAATCAGCGTGCTTTTAAAGTGACCCGGACGAGAATCGAACTCGTGTTACCGCCGTGAAAGGGCGGTGTCTTGACCGCTTGACCACCGGGCCGTTATAGTAGCGATAGGTGGACTCGAACCGCCGACCTTTCGGGTATGAACCGAACGCTCT
>CAMHNT010000187.1 GCA_946186535.1 uncultured Clostridia bacterium | reverse complement strand
TTATCATTATAAATCTGGACTATAGTTTTGACGAAGATGTTGACGTTTCGGATATTAAGATAAATCTTTCCGTACCGAATAATCTCTTGCTTAGTCAAAACTGTGTTACGGTTAACAACAAAATTCTTGTTTATACAAATGATAACGGCAATATCTCGATACCTACAGAAGAATTGTCCGGTACGGCAAGAATTGCGCTGAGAGCAGCACATTCGACTGAACTTTGTAATGTTTCCGCTAATATCTCATTTATCAGTAATGATACCCCGATAACGGAATCCGTTGGTTCCCTTAGCTGTTCGATAAAAGATTTTGAATTATATGTTCCCGATAAAGTGAATACGACCACAATTTATTCAAATGGTACAACAACACCAAATACAGTTGTTGAATATTACGACAACGATGTTCTCGTAGGAACAACCAAATCTAATAAGGCAGGCAGTTTTGAGATTGAATTCGAACTTTATATGCCATTCAATCGTTCAACTCACGAGATATATGCGGCTGTAACAGCACCGAACGGAGATTTGCTCAAAACAAGCAAAAGAACACTTGAATATGCCTGCGATAATATTGTTCCCAAACAATTAAACGTGTATTGGGATTCGCACAACGATAACGTAATGTCTATTTACTTTAATAAAAAGCAGGAAAGCGGATTTTACTATTATTTTAACCCTAAAATACCAACATTCACTTACGAGCTTGAATTTGAAGGGGATATTTCAAAGATTACAAGCGCCGAAGTAATAACAAAAACTCAGAATGATGAAACTATTAGTATTCCGCTTACTTTGGACGAAGCAAGCGGAAAAATGATAGGCTCATATGATTACACAACTGAAACTCGTCCGTCCTTTATTTCTGTTTCGTATTCCGTAAATCAAGAGTACGTTTTTGATTACGAAGAAATGCTCTATGCGTGCGAAGATCTTAGCGCTATCCCTGAAAAAATCGAAGCTTCAATGAATGAATATGAGAAAGCGGTAAAAGCTTTAAATGATTTTGAAAACTCATCATCACTTAAAGAAGAATTAAAAAACACTTTGAAAGAAGCAGGTCTTTCTGATGAAGACATAAAACGATTTGATATCTCCGCTATTATAAAAGAAGCAAGCGAAGAAGTCGATAGTGAGGCAGAGAAAGCATATCAGGAGTATATGGAAGAAAACAAGGAACTCTTTGATGAGTACCAGAAAAAATTAGATTCGCTCGAAGACATTGAAGAACCTGCCAGAGGCAGTTTTACTCGTATAGATAACAATGTCACCTCCGACAGTTTAATTAAACAAGGTTATGTTCCTGTTAAGCAATATGGTTCTAAAAATGTAATATTTGAACGAGGCAATGATTCCAATCAATATAACTACATCAATTTAAATCAAAGATTTGGTGTTAAATATCCTGAATCCTCGGATCCACTGCCCACTCCGACTCCGAAGCCTGACCCAACACCCACTCCGACTCCGAAGCCTGACCCAACACCCGATCCGACTCCGAAGCCTGACCCGACACCCGATCCGACTCCGAAGCCTGACCCAACACCCACTCCGACTCCGAAGCCTGACCCAACACCCGATCCGACTCCGAAGCCTGACCCGACACCCGATCCGACTCCGAAGCCTGACCCGAAGTCATGTAATAAATGTGAGGAAGGTGCAAACGGTGGATGTAAAACACCTCCGGAGGTTGAAAGTTTCCTTAGCTTCTTCTGTGATTTCTACAATAATAAACATGCTCTTCTTATGAAAACATTAAGGGGCGCTGTAGAAATGGCTACATTAGGAGCAGAGCATAACTTTTTATGCGTTGATTATTGGATAAATAAATTTGATAAGAGCATTAATGCAACGAATAGACAAGTTCTTGATTCACTCGATAAACTAAATTCAGCAGCGGCGGTAGGCAACAGATCTAACACCGACAAGTATGGTCAACAACTTTTGAAGCTATTGGCTGAGTCAAAGAAATATTCTCTATTGAAAGATCTCATGCAAAGAACTAAAAGTGTACTTGGAGCATGTAATGTTGCCGGTTGGGTTATGGATGCTCTGGATTTGTTAAATTATGGTTTGAAAATCAAGGAGGTAGCAAAGCAAATATGCAAATGCTCATTGCCGGAGGCTTTAGACTGTGTTCGTGCGGCAAAAGAATATTTAGCTTCTGCAATAATTCTATATATGGAAGATATTGGAATTCAAATAGCAACAAGTAAAAACCTGATGCTTTCCTTGGGTTATGGAAGCCTAAAGAATTACTCTGATGCCGGATATTCAATAATAAGTGATTACTTAAATTGGGAAACCGAAATGGACTGGCAGCAAAAATTACAGCCAATTACATACGATAAGCGAATGATAGACTTCTGTTTGAAACAAGCAAAGGAAATTATGAAACAAAAATGTAAGTGCTGTCATAAAAAAGGTGATCCTAACGGTGATCCTAACGGCCATCCTCTTCGCAGCGCTGTAGACCCATCGGGTTACGTTTGCGAAGCAGTGCCGAGCAACCGTGTTGAGGGTGTAACAACAACTCTTTATTACAGTCCGTATAGTTCAGGCGAATACGCAGTTGTTTGGGACGCAAGCGAATATGACCAGAAAAACCCGCTTTTAAGCAACTCTGACGGTCATTACGAATGGTATGTTCCCAACGGCTGGTGGCAGGTTAAGTTTGAGAAGGAAGGCTATGAAACAACCTATAGTGAGTGGGTACCCGTGCTTCCCATTCAGACAGAAATAAATGTTGCCATGAAGTCACTATATGCGCCAACTGTAAAATATGTAAATGTTTACAGCAATTCAGCGGATATTACTTTCTCACAGTATATGGACATAGAAACAGTCAACACCGATACAGTAACATTATTCGCAGGCGGCAAACAGATAACAGGAACAATTGAGCCTGTTAATCCTGAAACAAGCTTTGCTGACAAAAATGTACAGTATGCGTCAAAATTCCGCTTTGTACCCGAAACTGCCCTCAGCGGAGATGTAACAGTCAAAGTCGAAAATGTTAAGAGCTATAACGGTTTGTATATTGATTCTGCATATACTGCGGATAAAACAGTAGCTGAAAGAATTGAAACAATTGATGTACCCGAGAAAATTCAGATGAAATACAATGAATCAACAGACATTGATATTCAGCTTCTCCCCGAAAGTGCGGCAGCAGATGTTGAAGTAAAAGTAACATCAAGCAACAACAGACTCCTCAGTGTTAGCAGCGATACTGTCACAACAGATAAGAACGGCAAAGCAACCGTTACCATTACCGGTAAATTGCCGTCAAATGTTGAGATATATTTCAATATCGAGAGTTTGGGTCTTTCCGCATTTACAACAGTAGAACTTTCAATGCCAAAAGCGGATAATTCAGATCCTCATACGGGCACAGATCCGGATAACAAAACCGAAACTCCTGACACTCCTGATACTCCTGATAAACCGAATAATCCTGATAAACCCGATAAACCCGATAATCCTGATAATCCCGATAAGCCTGATAATAAAGACCCCATTGAAAAGACAGTTATCTTCGGCGATGTTGACGGTGACGGAAAAATTACATCGGCAGACAGCCTGAGTGTTTTAAGACGCGGTGTTAATCTGGAAAAATACACCGATGAGCAGGAAATGCTTGCAGATGTAGACGGTGACGGAAAAATCACTTCCGCCGACGCCCTGTTTATTCTGCGTTGTTCGGTTGGACTTAAAGATAGCACTAAAGCAGGAGAAACGATTGTTTTAAAAGTAATGTAATCAGTAAAATAAAGTGTACCACTGTGATATAGTGGTAGCAGTAAAAACACAGGTTGTTGTGATTGTGAAGGGAATAGATATGTACACAAAAATTTAACAGCGAAGCTTAGCGCAAACGCTCGTAATACACCGCAATACGATTAAGCGGCAGAGGCTGCGAAGATAAGAAGACTGTCTGTACTTGATCAGTACAAGACTGTCATACTAAGGAACTGTGAAGAAATAAATTTTAAATTTATGCGTAGGATAATTTGCTCTGAACAAGGCAAATTTTCGCAGGAATACTGACGTATTTCAAGAAAATTTAACGCAGTTCAGGGCAAATTAGACAAGCAGAAATGAAAAGTTATTGATGAACAGTTCCTAAGTCGGATAAAGGCAAATCAGCGCATATCCTCGGCGCAGAACAATGTATGATTTCTGTTCGTCAGACCTAAGATTTGCCTTTATCTTTTCAGATTCCACATCACGATGGACACCCTTGATATTCGGATATATTCTTCCCATTGTCGGGCAGCTTCGGGACTTTCACCCCTTGGAATCGTGCGGCGCTGGACACACAACATCAGCGGACAACAGTTATGCTGTCCGCTGACTTTTTGTTATCAGACTATCGATTATACCGGCTCGAAAGGAGTTTCGTTATCCGTTGTCGGGATTGCTTATTGTGATAACCTCCTCTACATCAAATTATGGCATGAGTTGAGTCACCTTCGTTGCTGGGAGAAAGCAAAAAAGCAACGGGATTTCCTAATCCGTCTACGATGGCGTGAATTTTCGTATTAATGCCGCCTTTTGTACGTC
>CAMHNT010000186.1 GCA_946186535.1 uncultured Clostridia bacterium | reverse complement strand
AAACAAATAAATTTTCGATTAATTAACCCTTTACGGCACCCGAAACAACACCCTCGATAATATACTTCTGACAAATAAGGTAGAAGATAATAATCGGAACGATTGCGAGTACCAGCATAGCCATCATAGCACCCATATCTACAGAGCCATAGCCGCCCTTGAGGTACTGAATGGCAATCGGGATAGTTTTGTATTTTGTTTTGTCAAGAACAAGCGACGGAAGAAGATAGTCATTCCAGATCCACATTGCTTCAAGAATAGCAACGGAAATACATGTAGGTCTGAGAATCGGCATTACAACCTGGAAATAGGTCTGAATCGGGTTACATCCGTCAATCATCGCCGCTTCTTCGATTTCTATCGGTATAGACTTCGCAAATCCACAGAACATAAATACTGCAAGACCCGCACCAAATCCCAAATAAACTACGATAATACCGATTGGGTTGCCAAGCTTGAGCCAGTCGGATGTTTTAGCAAGAGTAAACATTACCATCTGGAAAGGTACGATCATTGAAAATACACAAAGATAATAAAGACAGTTAGAGAAAAACGTTTTGACTCTTGTAATGTACCAGCCGCACATCGATGTACAGAGGATAATTACGAACACCGAACCTACCGTAATGATTACGGAGTTACCGAATGCCGAGAAAAATCCGATTTTTTCAATACCGTTGGAATAGTTATCCATTCCGACAAATGTGTTTGCCGTCGGAATAGAGAACGGATTCTTATTGATATAAACCTTTTTCTTAAATGAGTTTATGAATACAAGAACAATAGGAATAAGATAGATAACAGAAATAATAGATAAGATAATCGTCCAGAGTCCGGAGTACGGAGATTTTCTGGCATTGCTGCTGAAACCTTTTTTCTTTGCGCTGGCCTTGACCAATGCTTCGACATCAGGCGGCAAAGCCTCGCCCTTCTGGATTGTATCAGGCGTATGAACGTTTGACATTACTGCTGTACCTCCTTCCTATGAGTTAAAACAAGCTGCGTAACAGCTATTGCACCAACGATAAGGAAGAATACAACAGCCTTTGCCTGTCCGACACCCTCATAACCTGTTCTTCCGTAGAAGGTGTTATAAATGTTGAGAGCGAGAAGCTCTGATTTATTTGACGGCAAACCGTTCGTAAGTGCGAGGTTCTGGTCATAGAGCTTGAATGAGTTTGTGAGCGTAAGAAACGTACAAATTGTGATAGACGGCATAACCATCGGGAGAATAACCTTTCTCAGAACCTGACCGTTTGTAGCACCGTCAATTCTTGCAGCCTCAAGAAGCTCACCGGGAACATTCTGAATACCTGCGATATAGATGATCATCATATAACCGATCTGCTGCCAGTTCATAAGGATAATCATGCCCCAGAATCCATAAACTTCACTAAACGTAAGTGTAAGTCCGAATTTTGCAAGAATACCGTTAAGAATCAGCTGCCATATGTAACCGAGAACGATACCGCCGATGAGGTTCGGCATAAAGAATACCGTTCTGAAAATATTTGTTCCCCTTATTCCTTTTGTCAGCAACATCGCTATTGCAAAACCAAAAACGTTGATTGTGACAACCGAGACAACCGCAAACAATGCCGTATACCACAAGGCATGTATAAATTCCGGGTCTTTGAACATATCTTTATAATTCTGCATACCGACCCACTGAGCGTCGTTAACAGTGGTGAATTTACAGAAAGAGAGATAAATACCCAAACCAAAAGGAACTATAAAACCTATGATAAATGCTATAAATGTCGGCAATGCAAAAAGCGGAAAATATGGTCTTAAAACTTTTTTATTCACTGCGATCTTCCCTTCTTGTTAGCCTATGTCAGACCAATTTTTAAAATACGATTACCATATACATAAATATCTTCTTCAAAGCTTAGGCAAATTGCGAAAAAGTAACTTTTCACCGCAAAGTTACTGCTTTCCTAAAAGATAGTCAACAAACTGCTGAGCCGTTCTTCCGGAAAGTCCGCCGTGATTAAGCTCCCAGCGATTCGCTTCCACCAGCAGCTCCTCTTCAGCCATCTCAACACCGCTTCGCTCCGCGAGAACCCTGACTATATTTTGAAACTGCTTCTTATCGGGTGAGCCGAAATAAATCGTTACTCCGAATCTCGAAGCAAGTGAAAGCTTTTCCTGAACGGTATCCGTTTTATGAACATCGCCCGTCCAGCCGTCCCTGTCAGAAAAATCCTCCTTGATAAGATGACGGCGGTTCGACGTTGCATAGATAAGAACGTTCTCAGGCTTTTTCTCAAGTCCGCCTTCAATAACCGCTTTCAGATATTTATACTCGACCTCGAATTCTTCAAATGAAAGGTCATCCATATAAATAATGAACTTGTAATTTCTGTTCTTTATCTGCGCTATCACATCGTTAAGATCCTGAAACTGATACTTGTAAATCTCAATAATTCTAAGTCCCTGTTCATAGTATTTATTGAGAATCGCTTTTATGCTTGAGGACTTGCCGGTGCCGGCATCACCAAAAAGAAGACAGTTGTTGGCTTTTTTTCCGTTTACGAAAGCTTCGGTGTTATCAATAAGCTTCTGTTTTGCACTTTCGTATCCTACGAGATCGTCGAGATTTACATGAGCTATATTCGTAATTGGAACTATCTCAGCGCCGATTTCCGTATGAGCTACTCTAAACGCTTTATGCAATCCAAGTTTTCCGACTCCGAATCTGCGGTAAAAATCTATAATATATTTCGCAAACTCAGCTATACTTTTGCTTTTGTCAAGCCGACAGCTCAGTTCACAGATACAATCCCTTATACGCTTATTAAAAGCTTTTCCTGCATTATCAACGCGCTTGTAATCAAGAATCATTTCCGCAAGGGAAATATCGGCAATTTTTCCGATCTTTTTAAAATCATACGCAAAAAGCTCCCTGAAAATCAGGAAGTCATGCATAGCAAGTCCCAGGAGCGTTCCGTTTTCAATGCCTCTGATTTCACATGCTCTGCTGAAAACATTTTCATTATTAACAAGCAGAAGCGTCAGATAATTCTGCCAGAGATTTTTCTCAAATCCGTATGTACCGGCATAGTCAATCAGATTATGAAAAGCCGAAAAAATTTTTTCTCTGTATTCTGAAAGTTTTTCGGCGTCATTGCATTCCTCTGCCGAATTCATAACCTCAACGATATTTTTCAGTACATCGTCGTCTTTCAGAGCTCTGTATATTACCAGTTCATCAATATTTCCCACTTCAATTCCTCCAAGAAGCCGTTCCCACTGCTCAGCAGCCGCTGAATCAGAAATCTTTCTTTAAATTAAGCGCTCCGAGCTGAACATCGGAAAATCTTGAAATAAACTTTACAGTGAAAAACCACTTTTTCGGCAACTGCCAGAGCTTTGAAGAAGATATATTTTTGTATATTTTAAAATAAAATATAATCGCAGAGAGCGAACGGAGCAGTTCCGTCCACTCTCCTGCAATATTAGTTAAGATTAAAATTACTCAGCGTCAGCTGTTTCAGCACCGTCACCGGCATGTGCAGCAGCATATTCTGTAGCCCATCCGTCAACGAAAGCTGTCTCAACAGCAGACCAGTCGCCTGTACCCTGAGCGTACTCGAGAAGTGCAGAACCAACGTTATCCTTCCACTTCTCACTCGGAATTGTCGAGAAGTTCCAGGAAACAGCTGTCTTACCTGCTGCGATATACTCGTTGGAAGCAGTGATAAGTGCGTTGTCAGCCTGATATCCGTCGTCAAATGTTGAGAAAGGAGTTACAAAGCCCATCTGATTTGCGAGCATATCTCTGCCTTCGTCACTTGTGATAACCCAGTTGAGGAAGTCGATAGTTGCAGAAATATCAGCAGCAGAAGCCTGGCTGTTAACACACCAGTAGTTCTCGGAACCTGTGCAGAGGCCCTGATTTTCTTCACCTTCACCGCCAATATAGATCGGGAGCATGCCGAGATCCTCATCGGTAAGATCCTCAGAAACACAGTCGCCATAAGCCCATGTACCGTTCTGATAGAATACAGCCTCGCCCAAAGCAAACTCGGAAGCAGCATCGTCGCCTGTCTTTGCAGAAATCATCTTAGGCTCACAGGTAGCGTTGTTGATATAAAGATCCCAAATAGCCTTGTAGTTATCGAGGTATGTGCCCTTGATAGCATCTGTCGAAGTGATATTATCAGCCTTGTACTCATAGTAAATCGGAAGGTTTGCAAGGTGAGTTTTGAATCTCCAGTCGGAGCTTGAATCCATACCTGCCGATGTGAATGCGCCTTCAATTCCCAGATCATCCTTCTTAGCCTGTATGTCCTCAACAACTGCCTTGAATGTATCGAAGTTGTTGATTTCATCAACGGATGTTACTACTGCGCCGTCTGTTGCGAAATAGTCATTGAGTAGACTCTTGTTGTAAATGATACCATATGTCTCAATAACATAAGCGATACCCTTAACCTCATCGTTCTCGATAAGAGCAAAGTCGTCGCTCTTGAGGTTCGAATAGAGAGATGTGTCTTTAAGGTCATAGCAGTAATCCGTCCATGAAGCAAGCTCAACCGGACCGTTTACCTGGAAGAGAGTAGGAGCATTTTCCTTAGCC
>CAMHNT010000185.1 GCA_946186535.1 uncultured Clostridia bacterium | reverse complement strand
CTCTGCCGAAAAATCTGACTACGCATCTTCGGCACAATCTTTGTGCGGTATTGCCATAATATTAAAATTTTACTTCCGGAGTCGGATTAAAAAAAGTCGGAAAAGTCCAAAAAGTAAGATAGAGAGAAACCCTAACGCCTTAAGTCCGCAGCCTCGGGCGATGGCTTATGTAAAGAATGGGTCCGGAATCGTGGTAAAAAAAGGCGATGGCTTATGTAAAGAATGCGTCCGGAATCGTATTAAATTAAAAAAAATTATTGCAAAGGGGGAGGGAAATATGTATAATTTAGATAGATAAATCTATTTTTGAGAGGTTTAGGTCGGATTATGATAAATAAGAAAATAGAACCGTATCTGTTGAAGGTTCAGAAGCCGGGGCGGTATGTAGGCGGCGAGATAAACAGTGTTGTTAAGGATAAGGATGATGTGGATATCCGTTTCGCTTTCTGCTTTCCGGATACTTATGAGATAGGTATGTCTCATCTCGGAATGAAAATTCTCTACAGCCAGTTCAATTCTGTTCCGTATATATGGTGCGAAAGAGTGTTTGCCCCGTGGCTTGATATGGAAAAAATTATGATTTCAAAAAATATTCCGCTGTGGGGTCTTGAAAGCGGCGACCCGATAACCGATTTCGATTTTATCGGATTTACGCTTCAGTATGAGCTGTCGTTCACGAATATCCTTCAGATGCTGAAGCTTGCCGATATTCCTGTCAGAAGCTGCGACCGCCATGATATGAAGCAGATCGTTGTTGCCGGAGGTCCGTGCGCCTGCAATCCCGAGCCGATCGCGGATTTTATTGATCTGTTTTTTATCGGCGAGGGCGAGGAGATTGACCTCGAAGTAATCGAGCTTTTCAGAAAGTGCCGTGACGAGGGGAAAACCCGGGAGGAGTTCCTTTTTCTCTGCGCTCAGATAGAGGGCGTTTATGTTCCTTCGCTCTATGACGTAGAATATAACAAGGACGGAACCATAAAGTCGTTGACTCCAAAAGACGGCGTTCCTCCGAGAATCCACAAAAGAATTATTATGAAAATGGACGAGGTTTTCTATCCCGAAAAATTCGTTGTTCCCATGATCGAAATTGTTCACGACAGAGTTGTTCAGGAGATTTTCAGAGGATGCATAAGAGGCTGTCGGTTCTGTCAGGCGGGTTTCCTGAACCGCCCCGTCCGTGAGAAGTCTCCGGAAACGATTGACAGACAGTGTCATACGCTCTGTAAATATACGGGATATGACGAGATTTCTCTTTCGTCTCTTTCTTCGAGCGATTACACGAAAATCCGTGAGCTGCTCGAACAGCTCACGGAGTGGTCGGTTGACGAAAATGTCAGTCTTTCGCTGCCTTCAATGCGTGTTGACGGATTTGACGAGGAGATTCTTTCAAAGCTTAAAACCGTCCGTAAGAGCGGTCTGACGTTTGCGCCGGAAGCCGGAACTCAGAGAATGAGAAATGTTATCAACAAAAACGTGACGGAAGAGGAGCTCATGCAGACCTGTTCGGTGGCATTCAGCGGCGGCTGGACTGCGGTGAAGCTTTATTTCATGATAGGATTGCCGACGGAAACCTATGACGATGTTCTCGGAATAGGAACGCTTGCTCAGAAGGTCGTAGACTGCTATTACAAAAACGAAAACAGACAGAAGGGAAAACAGGTTAAGGTTACAATAAGCACATCGTCGTTTATTCCGAAGCCGTTCACACCTTTCCAGTGGGAGCCGCAGGATTCAATCGAGGAAATCCACAATAAACAGATGGCTCTCAGAAATCACATTACAACAAGAAAAATCACATACAACTATCATGAAGCGAACGTGAGCTATCTTGAGGGAGTTTTCGCCCGGGGCGACAGAAGACTTTGCAGCGTCATTGAGGAAGCGGTGAACAGAGGGCTTCACTTTGACGGCTGGGACGAGTGCTTTGATCTTGAAAAGTGGCTTGAGGTGATAAAGGACTGCGGACTTGACCCTGATTTCTATGTTCGCCGAAGACGAAGCTTTGATGAGATCCTGCCTTGGGACCATCTTGATTACGGTGTTACAAAGGATTTCCTGCTCAGAGAGTGCGGGCAGGCATACAAAAATACAACAACGCCGAATTGCAGGGAGAAGTGTTCCGCATGCGGTGCGGCAAAATACGGGGGAGGTGTATGCTATGAAAAACGTAAGAGTCTGGTACCGTAAGGACGGTGCGTGCAGATATATATCTCACCTCGACATAAACAGAACCGTAACCCGTGCGCTTCAGATGTCGGGTGTTCCGCTCTGGCATACGGAAGGCTTCAATTCCAGAATGTATGTTTCTTTTGCGCTGCCGCTGTCGCTCGGATTCAGGGGAACGTATGAATCGGTTGACATACGGCTTCTGGAGGATGATTATCCGTTTGAAAGTATAATAGAAAAGGTCAATGCGTGCCTTCCGACGGGACTTACGATATATGAGATAACCGAGCCTGTGATGAAGCCTGCGGCGATATGTTACGCACATTTTAAAATTATTCTGACTGCGGAGGAGCATTCGCCCGAAGAGATTTTCGGATATGCGGATTCTCTTCTTAAAAGTGAAAAAATCCTGGCTGAAAAGAAAACAAAAAAGGGCGAGATAAAAGAGTTTGACCTTAAAGAGAATATCGTGAAATATACTCTCGGCAAAACGGACAGCGAGGTGACTCTCGATATTGTCCTTCCGGCAGGAAGCGTTAAGAATGTCAATCCTTCGCTTCTCGTTGACATTCTCGAAAAGAACTGTGGTTTTGAACTTTTCACCGACATAACGAGAAGCGAGCTTTTCACCGAAAGCTTTGAGCTTTTCAGATAGCGGAATTTTTAAAAAAATATAAAAAAATTTTCAAAAATTCAACAAAATTTAATGTTTATCTTCCAAAGTTGTGATATAATATAATCTGACAGAATATGTGGTATGAAAATTGCATTAGCGGAAGGTTATGACTAAGCATTGTTTTGTTTTAATATTTTGTATTCATAACATCAAAATTTTACAAGGAGTGGAATTTAATGGACGTTAAAGGTTTGTCCGAAGTTTTCGTTGCGTCGGGAGTAAACATGGTGGATGACAAAACATTTACCGCGCTTTTTTACGGTTATGAGGTAAGAGGAAAAGTCATAGTTCCGTCGATACCAACGGTTGAGTTTTTCTTCTACGGAAACGTTTATATCGACGGCCCGGAGCAGACCGATGAATTTATCGGCGGTTTTGAGGAAAAGTTCGGACACGCAAAATTCAGATTCTCGGAAAAGTTCATCAGCATTCTTCTTGATATCGGCAGCCTTGAAGCGGCTCAGGTCAAGGAGCGGCTCGGTGCGGTGGGAAGCTTTATGATAGGAAACGGATTCGGCGCAATCGCTCTTCAGCCGGAAGAGCCCGAACCCGAGCCGGAGCCTGAACCGCAGGCTCAGCCGATCGAACAGAAAATTGAAGCTAAGCCTCAGCCGAAGATGCAGCCTGTGCAGCAGAAACAGGTTCAGCAGCAACAGCCGAAACGTCAGGTTCAGCAGCCCGTTTATGAAGAGCCGAAGATTCCGTTTGAGGAATACAAGGTTGTTGAGAAGCTGACGGAGATGTTTATTCTCGGCATAAACAAGGTAACGGAAAATACGTTTACGACCATTTATCACGGCTACAACGTTGTAGGAAAAATGCTTTCTCCGGTAAAGGACGATATCGAAATTATTTTCTACGGTCAGCTGATGAACAACGTCACCGACGAATTCGAGACTCTAAAAGCTGAACTCACCGAAAAATACGAGCGTTTTCCGATAAGAATGGTAGGCGGTTCATGTGACGCTATTCTGTACCTTGACGGCAAGGACGTGGGTCAAAGCAAGGAAATGCTCGGTGAAATTTCCGGATTTATGATGAAGAACAATATTGTTGCGGTCAATCTTCCGAGCACGATCGGCAGACCTGTAGCTACATACACAGCGGAATCGTTCAAAGAGCTGAAATCCCAGAGACCGAGCAGCAGTTCTTCCGTTTCTTCAGCTTACGGTTCCGGTTCTACCTTCGGAGCGTCGAGACCTACTCCGACGGGAGACTACGGAAACAGGGGCGGATCTGCGCCGAATTCCGTGCCGGGCGGAGACGAAAACAGCTTTGCGAAAAAATTTTTGAAAAAGTTTTCGAAAAAGCCTTGACAAACAACGCTTAACACGCTATAATATAAAGGCACTGTTAAGCAATGGAGAGATGTCCGAGCTGGCCGAAGGAGCATGATTGGAAATCATGTATACGGTTTCCGCCGTATCTGGGGTTCGAATCCCCATCTCTCCGCCAAATTTTGCCGGTGTGATGGAATTGGCAGACGTAGTGGACTCAAAATCCACCGGTAGCGATACCGTGCCGGTTCGAGTCCGGCCACCGGCACCAGTAAAAAGCACTTGCATTTTTTGCAAGTGCTTTTTCTGAATTACGGGAAATTTATTCGGGATAACATCAGAGCCCTTGACCTAAAAAAAGCTTTTGGAGAGAAAAGCAGGGTTTGGGGCGGCAGCCCCAATAGGTGCAGGGCGAAGCCCTGCACCTACTATTAGCCCCCTACCGGGCAATGTCGTCAACTTAGTGTGATTTACTCTACTGGTTAGGGGACGCTCTCTG
>CAMHNT010000184.1 GCA_946186535.1 uncultured Clostridia bacterium | reverse complement strand
TTATCTATCAATTAAAAATGAAATAGTATCAAATCACAATTTTTTCGCCGTCGAAATCAATATGCTATTTAGGAGGCATTTTCATAAAATATCTTTGTGCCTCATTTTCTTCGGCAATGGTTTCAAAATATCCTTGCTTGTACATATTTTCCAAGGTGATTTTTATTTTTTCGAAATCGATACACTCGACAATAACAAGATTGGGGTCGGGAACAAAAAAGCCGTCAACTTCCGTTTCCCACCGGAACTCCTGACTGAGACGTGTTATTCCATAGACATTCACAAGATAAGATTTTCCGTCCGCTTCAACCTTCAGGTTTAAAAGATAATCCCTGCTCTCGGCTTCAAAGCGTTCAAGCTCAGACAGCTCGTCAAATCTTATTTTTATCATAGCCTCTCCCTCCTGTAGACATCTCCGTCAAGCGTTTTCCACAGCAGCTCACCGTTCTCGAATATCATGTACGAATGAGGTGAATTCTCTTTCGGAATCGAAACGGAACCGCAGTTTAAATATATGAAATTTTCGTATTTTTCAAACTTCGGCACATGGGTATGACCGTTAAGCAGGATATCACCGTGCTTCAGCTTAGGAGGATTTTTCTCGCTGAACTTATGTCCGTGCGTGGCAAAAAACGTAAAGCCGTCAATATACAGATATGCATATTCTGCAAGCACCTCAAAGTCAAGAACCATTTGGTCAACCTCAGTATCGCAGTTTCCACGGACACAAAGAATATTATCGTTGATACCGTTCAGCATTTTTATGACCTCTTTCGGCGCATACTCCTCCGGAAGATCATTCCGGGGACCATGATAGAGAATATCGCCGAGCAGAAGAAGCTTGTCGGGCTTTTCATTATAATATGATTCCATAAGCTTCCGGCAGTAGTACGCCGAACCGTGGATATCGGAAGCTATCATTAGTTTCATTGTTTGATCCTCCTTAGCTAACCCGTGCATATCAATACACCAAAGTATAACACAGCAACAGGCTTTCTCCTCAATTATTCATTAACCACATTCGCCCTCTTCGTCAGAAAGACAAAGAGGGCTTGATGTTATATAAAATATCAGAATTTAATTTTCTCGGAAATATACTCAACGAGCTTATCGACAGAAACTCTTTCCTGACTCATCGTATCTCTGTCACGAACTGTAACGCAGCCGTCCTCAAGAGAATCAAAATCGTAGGTAATGCAGAACGGCGTACCGATCTCGTCCTGACGGCGGTATCTCTTTCCGATCGAACCTGTCTCGTCGTAGTCTGTCATAAAATTCTTTGAAAGAAGGTCATAAACCTCGCCCGCCTTTTCGGAAAGCTTCTTCGAAAGCGGAAGAACGCAAGCCTTGAACGGCGCAAGAGTCGGGTGCAGACGAAGAACGACACGGGTATCTTTTTCGTCGATCTGCTCCTCATCGTAAGCCTCCGTCATGATTGCGAGGAACAGACGCTCAACGCCGAGTGACGGCTCGATAACATACGGAATGTATCTCTCGTTGGTTTCAGGATCGAAATAATCGAGGCTCTTGCCGCTTGTGTTGATGTGCTGAGTGAGGTCGTAGTCTGTTCTGTCCGCAACTCCCCAGAGTTCGCCCCAGCCGAACGGGAAGAGATACTCGAAATCGGTCGTAGCCTTTGAATAGAAACAGAGCTCTTCCTGTTCATGGTCACGGAGTCTGAGATTCTCCTCCTTGATGTTGAGAGAGTAGAGCCAGTCACGGCAGAAGCTTCTCCAATAGTCGAACCACTCGAGGTCTGTGCCCGGTTTGCAGAAGAACTCGAGCTCCATCTGCTCGAACTCTCTTACTCTGAAGATGAAGTTACCGGGAGTGATCTCGTTTCTGAAAGACTTACCGACCTGAGCAACGCCGAACGGAACCTTTTTTCTTGTGGTTCTCTGAATGTTTGCGAAGTTTACGAAGATACCCTGAGCAGTTTCCGGACGGAGATAAAGCTCGTTCTTTGTGTCCTCCGTAACGCCCTGGAATGTCTTGAACATGAGGTTGAACTGTCTGATGTCCGTAAAATTGGCTTTTCCGCAGTTCGGGCATACGATGTTGTGCTCCTTGATGTAGTCCGTCATCTGATCGTTCGTCCAGCCTGCAACGTTTGTGCCGTCGAAGTCCTCGATGAGGTTGTCCGCACGGTGACGTGTCTTACACTCACGGCAGTCCATGAGCGGATCGGAGAATCCGCCGAGGTGACCGGAAGCCACCCATGTCTGAGGATTCATGAGGATAGCCGAATCAAGACCTACGTTATATTTGTTTTCCTGAACGAATTTTTTAAGCCATGCGCTCTTGATGTTGTTTTTGAGCTGCATACCGAGCGGACCGTAGTCCCATGTATTTGCAAGACCGCCGTAGATCTCACTGCCCGGATATACGAAACCTCTGTTTTTACAGAGAGCAACAATTTTTTCCATTGTCTTTTCTGAGTTGTTCATAACATTTTCCTCCTGAACATACTATGTATTTTTATAATCCATAAAGCCGAAAATAAGCTCAGACTTTTTCTGCATTATCATTCGTCTTGAAAATAATAAGCTTGCTGAATATGTAATTAAGTATTATAACAATAACCGACACGATTATTTTTGACAGGTCATGGTCAAAAGAAAAGCTGTCGACAAGAATTACCATACCGACGAGGCTCAGCCCGAATGTGAGAAATCTTGCGATAAAAAACTTCAGCGCCTCTTTTCCCATGTGCCTGCTGCTCTCGCTCTTGCTCTTGAAAACGAAGAACTTGTTTGTAAAAAAAGCAAACGTGACGGAAAGTATAAAAGATACCGTATTTGCAGCAACAACATCGGAAGGCGATTTAAGAACCGCCGCGCCGCTCAGAAGATCATAAAGCACCTTGGCAGTAAAAAAATCGATCGCCGCAGTTCCGACTCCGAAAAGCATATACAAAAGCATCTCGACGCTGAACAAATCGGAAACCAATTTTTTGGCAGCAGCCTTCAACCTTCTCCCCCCTGACTCCGAAACCGATCCGCTTCGGAACATATTTATTATACCGCTGCGGTTTTTTTATTTTTTATCATTCACTATTCAAGCTTCAAGGAAAACAGTCTCTTGTTTTTCCGTCATAACTATTACATTGACCTTACCCGTTATCTTTATAATTTTATCATTCTTTTCCAAAATAAGCAACATATTTTTATAAAAAAAGAAATTTAAACGAAAAAACATCAAGCCGCATAACCAAAACGCTGCCTGATGTTTTTATATTCCCAACCGATCGCCAAAAATATTCGGCACAAAATTCCGCTCGGGTACAAATCCTAAGGATTCATAAAGCCGCTGTCGTTCTGCATCTCCAAAATTTTTGAAGCCCTGTCGGAAACAGCGTTTCTGAGGCTTTGGGGGCTTACTATGTAGCACCTGTCGGACAACATCATCAGCCATTCAACAAGTCCGTCGCTGCTGTAGCCTCTCGCTCTGACTCTGAATTTTTCTTTTCCGATACTCATATAGTGAACCGAATCGCCGAACTTATCGGTAATTTTTTCGAGTATTTCATTTTTGCAGACGAGGTCTATCATATCGTCCGTCCCCGAATGCATTCTGAAAGTTTTGCTGACATAATCTCCGGCGTCAAAGCTGTTTTTATAGCTGCACACCTCTTCAAAATAACGTGAAGCTTCGTCTGTGATCGTGACGTTTTCCATGCGGTCGAGACGATAGTGAGAGAGATTGTCATATTTTTCATAATTCCCCACAAGATAATATTTATCCTCGCTCCATATCAGAGCGTAGGGACTTATGACATGATCTCTGGAATGAACACGGGTTATTTTGTTGTTGACTATTTTCTTTCTGTAATAGCCGAATGAAATTTTTCTGTTCTCACAGATCGCCGTATGAATGGTGTCTATGGCATAGAGAATATGCTCGTTTGTGAATTTGACTCTGTTGTCAAAATACGTCTGAGATTCGATCTGTCTCGACTGAAAGACGCTCAGCTCGTTTATGAGCTTTTTCGAAAGCTCCTTTGTTTTCTTCTGAGTAACGAAGCTTGCGCCGATTATTGCGTCGTTAAGCAGACGTATCTCAGCCGGCTCGAAGCTTCTTTCGGCAAGGAAAAAGCCGTCGCTCGCCATTTTTTCGATGCTGTAGCCGCACTCCTTCAGGACCTCGATGTCCCTGTAGATCGACTTTCTTTCGGCGATAAGTCCGTATTTTGACTTGAGCATTTCAACGATCTCGCCTGCGGTTATCGAATGGCTGTCATCGCTGTATTTTTTCAAAATGTCAAGAACAAAAAAGATTTTTTTCTTACTGCTTTGAATTTCCTTTTCAGCCATATTAACTCAACTCCTTCGACGAAATATCATCTACTTAAAGATAGCGAAGCCGGTAAAAGTTTCGCTCAAGCCTTTTCAAAGGCTTGCGGAGTCCAGATGCGGCGCCTCTGGTGGGTTCTTAAGGGCGAAGCCCTTAACATCTCGTTACTCCTAAAAATGCCGCAGTGCGGCATTTTTTATAAACTCTTTTTTACAAATTAACTACAGGCTAACAGATTTACTCATTTACAGCAACTTCGGTCAATTAGGAGACGCTCTCTGCCAGAGCGTCTCCTCTTCCAAAACAGTCCACCGGACTGTTTTGGA
>CAMHNT010000183.1 GCA_946186535.1 uncultured Clostridia bacterium | reverse complement strand
GTTGATGTCCTTGTATCTGTTTTCGTTCATCTTCTCGATACTCCTGATGGCGTTATCGTAGGTCTTATTGTGACAAGGCTCGGAACACTGCCAGAGTCCGTAGTCACCCTGAGTATAGAACAATCTTTTTTTCTCGAATCCCGCAAGCTGAAACTGATGGTCAACGTTAGTTGTCAGAAGAAAATAATTCTTGTCTTTTACGAGCTTCAGCAGATTATCATAAACGGGCTTCGGAGCTTTCACATAACGGTTATAATATATATGTCTGCTCCACCATGCCCAGTATTCCTCAAATGTATCAAACGGATAAAAGCCGCCGGAGTACATATCGCCGATTCCGTACTTCTCATGAAAGTCAGAAAAATATTTCATGAAACGTTCTCCCGAATAAACGAAACCTGCCGAGGTCGAAAGACCTGCACCTGCACCGATCAATATTGCTTCAGCGCTTTCTGTCTCCTGCTTAAGCCTTTCAATCTGATGTGAGTAATTCTTTGTAAAGTCTGTAGTCGTATTCCTTGAAAACATTGAATATCACCTCAATATCGCTGTTCGTTTCTCTTTTAAACGATTCCGTCGTCTTTACGGCGATTTCTGCTGCTCGTTCGTTCGGAAAATGGAATTCTCCCGTTGAAATACAGCAGAACGCTATGCTTTTCAATCCGTTTTCTTCGGCAAGCTCAAGGCAGGAACGATAGCAGGAAGCCAAAAGCCGACAGTCATTTTCAGTGAGCCTGCGTCCGACAATCGGACCTACCGTGTGAATAACATAACCGCTCGGCAAATTAAACGCAGGAGTAATTTTAGCCCTTCCCGTAGGCTCGGGCTCTCCCTGCTCAGCCATGATCCCGGCACAGGCATTTCGAAGCTGAATTCCGGAAAAGGTATGAATCGCATTGTCTATACAGCCGTGACACGGGCAGAAGCAGCCGAGCAGCCTGCTGTTTGCGGCATTGACGATTGCGTCGCATTTCAGCGTTGTTATATCGCCCTGCCATAGATACATTCCGTCCCTGACCGGAGTAAGATCCGCAATGTCGGTAATGCCCTTGCCTTCTATTTCATTTCGCAAATATTCGTTCTGAACGTTCAGGAAATCATCTCCGACGTCACCCGGCATTCGGATATTGAAAAGTGAACGGAGAAGCTTTCTTTGCTGCTGTTCATCGTCGGGAATCACAACGTCTCTGTATTCCGTATGTTCAGCCAGAAGTTCGTTTATCAGATAAATTATTCTTTCACTTTGTTTCACAGCTATCCCCTCTTTTCAACTGCTTTCACCGGACAGACATCAAAACATCTTCCGCAATGCAGACAATTCTTTTGTTCTATTTTAACAGGTTTTGAAGTAATGTCAATACATTTCTGAGGACAATTTAAATAACATTTCATACATCCTATACAATTATTATTGACAAAATATCCTTCTTCAGCTGTTTCCGCACCGCCAAAGACAAAGCTTGATCTCTCTATGGGTTTCTTCGAAAGGTCGAACCATTCTCCGCTGCCTTCGTATATCTGAAATACACTTATAGCCTTTTGAGATTCATCTGTCGGATAGATATCATACATATACGGATTCTTGTCAAAAAGCTCTTTTGTCTTTTCATATCCCAGTTCTCTCACCTTTCCCCGGATCGAAACGGCTGTGCTTGTCATGGTCGATTCGCCTTTGATGCCTGTGAGAGAAAGGTAGCTATCCTTTTTCAGACGACTGTAAAAGCCTTTGCCCTTGGCGGTCAGGAAATATAAACCGCTTTCATCATAGTCCATTAAATCGATCGCACAGGTAACAGGTAAACCACGGTCATCGGTCGTAGCAACAACTGTAGTATGAATCCGGTTTACAAGACAATTAAAATAATCCTTCATTTCCATGATTTACCTCCTGCCGTGCATATCCTAAAAATTACTTTCTTACCACGCTGATTCTCTGCTGAATGTGGTCGCCGTCCGTTATTTCATCGACCATTGCTATTGCATAGTCGGCGTAGCTGATAACGCTTTCGCCTTTGCTGTTGAGCGTGAGCTCCTCGCCTGCGAGAATGTATTCCCCGGTTCTTTCGCCTTCTGCCTGAAAATCGCCTGCCGGGCTGATGAATGTCCACTTAACGTCATTACGCTCACGAAGTTCTTCAAGCGCCTTACCCTGTGCTTTTGCAAGAGGTACAAACATTGGCGGAAAATCTGCTCCCTCATATACGCAAACCGTATGCTCGGGATTCACATAAAGACTTCCGGCTCCGCCGACAACGAGGAGTCTTGTATCAGTACCCGAAAGTATGTCACAAAGATGCTTAAGCGACGTGCTGTGTTTCGGAAGCTGATCCTCAGTCCATGCTCCGAACGCATCAACAACAGCGTCAAAACCCTCAAGATCCTTTTCTGTCAGATCAAACAGATCCTTCTGAATAACCTTCTCGGCAACGCTCTTATTCTCTCCTCTTACAACAGCAGTAACGTCAAGACTTCTTTCAACTGCTTCCTTCACGATCAATGAACCTGCTTTTCCGTTTGCACAAACAACTGCTATTTTCATAATGATAACCTCCATGTATTTCTGATATTAGTTGTAACCCTTCTTGTTACAACTATAGTTTATCACGCTTTGATTGTAATGTCAACAGTTACAACGAAATTTTTTAAATTTTTTTGCATAATAAAAAAGTCACACTCCCGAAAGGTGTGACTTCTGAATTTACAGTTATTTATTATTTTCCGAAATATACCTCTTAGTATCGGAAATTACGTCCGCTATCGTTATCGACTTCATTTCGTTTTCCATTGCCGTCTGTATACGAAGTAATTTCTCGTCAAGAACGGAATGGATATTTCGTCCGACAGGACAGTCCGTGTTCGGATTTTCATGGAAGTGAAAAAGCTCACCGCTGCCGACGCACTCAACCGCCGTATAGACATCGAAAAGAGTAATTTCCTCCGGAGGTTTTGCGATAGACGCACCGCCGCTTCCACGTTTGACCTCAATCAGACCGGCAGCCTTCAGCTGCTGCAAAAGCTTTCTGATAACAACAGGATTGACGTTTATACTTGATGACAGAAAATCGCTTGTTATTTTGTAGTCATCTTCAAACGTTGCTATGCAGGCAAAAATATGTATGGCTATGGTAAATCTTCCCGATATCTGCATAAAGCTTCACTTCCTTTCCGAGATGTTTTATTTTAGTATATCATAATTTCGTTGTAAAATCAATAGTTACAATGGAACTAAACCATTCTGAAAACTGCGGTCACGGTAAACTCGTTACCCGATATCTCCGAAAAAATTTCTCCGTCCATCATTCTCATGAGCTGCCTGCAAATATAAAGTCCCAGCCCGCTGCCCTCAATTTTTCCGGAGTTTTCTCCTCTCCAGAAGCTTTCAAAAATATGCGGCATTTCATTTTCACTGAGGGTGCATCCGCTGTTCTTTACAGAAATAAGCCGGCAGTCCTCTTCCTCTGAAAATCCTATATTTATATAGTGACCGTCTCCGTACTTCACAGCATTTTCTACGATATTCTGAATTACCTCTATGCTTCTGTCGAAATCACCCTTTAAAACACAGTTCCGGAAACTCGAAACATTAAAGTCAATTTTCAGAATTCTGAGCTTTTCATCATAATATTTTTTGATGTCCGAAACAAGATCCTTCAAATAAAACTCTCCGTTTTTAACATCAAAATGTAAAAACTCATTGTTAGAGGCTTCAATAATATCAGAAACAAAATTTTCTATTTCAACTGCTTTTGCATTTATACTTTCCGCAATCTCGATCTGCTTCTCCTTATCCTCGTAGAGATTCTGAGAAAGCGCTTTTGAGTAAAGCTTGATGACGGAAAGCGGAGTTTTGATATCATGAGATATGGACATTATCAGCATTTTCTTATCCTTCATGAGCTTCAGCTCGGTTTTTTTGTCCTCCTCGATTTTTTCTCTCAACAAATCCAGTCCCCAGACAAATTTCCCAAAATAACGGTTTTTCTGCTGTTTTATCGGAACCGTCAGATTCCCCTTCGAAAGCTCTGTCGGAACCTCACTCAGCTCCTTAAAAGGTTTCAGAATTTTTATCTTTATAAAAATAAAGCTTCCTATAACCGTAAGAAAAACTATACATAATCCGATATCAAAAATTGCTATAGTTTTTTTGTCTGGTTCAGAAACATTGGATTTATACTCAATTCGATAAAATTGACCGTTTATTTTTCTTATCAGATAATCGGAGTTTTCTCCTAAAAAGAAGCTGTCCGAATTATCATACTCAATGATATTTGTAATCAGAGGATAATCAGACAGATCAATACTGCTCGTTCCTGATTTTCCGATTTCATTACATATACGTTCAGCCTGAACACGGTACTCCCTCGCTGAATCTGAATTTAAGTTGAAAAAGGAAACGTTTATACCAATAAAAAGAATCAAAAACAGTATTGTAACTGCCTCAAAAATAAGATTAAATACTTTCATAAATTTTCCTGCTCTTCAAAGCGATATCCCTTTCCCCATACCGTTAATATATACTTCGGGGATTTCGGGTCGTCTTCTATTTTTTCTCTCAGCCATTTAATGTGAACGGTAACTGTCTGCGGCTCGGAAAAGCTGTCAAACCCCCACACCTTGTTCAGAAGAAGCTCCTTGTTAAGCGTTTTTCCCTTATTT
>CAMHNT010000182.1 GCA_946186535.1 uncultured Clostridia bacterium | reverse complement strand
GGGTGTAAAGCAGATCGAAATAAGTACGCCCGGTTACTTATTCCCCGAGGAAGTGCTTTTGGTAGACAGCCCCGGACTTGACGCATACGGTTATGATAACCATGAGGCGCTGACGCTGGAGGTGCTTCTGCCAGTAATTGATTTCTGCATATTTGTTACGACATGTAAACCAAACAGTGACGAAAAAATGCTGGAGTTCCTGAATACAATAGCTAAATATGATAAGCCTCTTATCATCGTTCAGAACATGATAGATTCGGTGAGCCCTGAGCTTAAGAAGGATAAAACAGTTTACAAAACGGTAGATCAGGTTCTGGAAGATCATCGCAGGCGTTTAATGAGAGTTGTAAACGCTTCAAATGTAAAGGAGAAAGAAAATATCCGCATCGTACAGGTGTCGGCACAAATGGCGCTGATAGGATATACAAAAAATAGATCTTCCGATATAAGAAGATCAAATTTCGAGAGCTTCCTTGGTGCGATCAGAGAAATATTTAATGTAGTGCGCCCGAGGATAGAGGCTGACAGGTTTGATAATATAAGAAAAGAAGTTTCCAGGATTGTGGACGAGGGTTACTCCGATCTCTCGGCAAATCAGGAAGCACTTAATAATCTGACGTTTGAGTTTGAAGGTTATTTACCGAAAATATACAATACCTTCGAAAGCTTTCAAAGTTCACTTGAAAAAACAATTGAAGTACTGAAACGCGAAAAAGAAATGTACAGCGTCAGAACCGAGAAATTTACTGAGAGTACGATCAGGGAAATCAGAGCGTCGTGCAGTAAGAAAGAAAAAAGTCTCATTGAAGCCAAAAATCATTTCGACAGCGAAATGAAAGCTATCAGCCGCAAACTCAACTGCGATTATCGTGATCTGGTTCAGATGGTCAGTTTTGCGTCTTCGAGAGTTCTTAAGCTTGAAACGACCATCAGGAGCAGGCGCGTAAAAAAATCGGGAGTGTTCTCCGGAATCGGGCGATTTTTTGGACGGCTTTTTGATACCGACTGGGGTTACGAATATGTTTCAGAAACGGTTTACGATCATGAAAAAACCAAAAAGGCTATCCGGGATTATTATGATTATACACTTTCAACGTATGAGGACAGCGTCGATCAATGGGTGGATAAAGCGGAACAGCAATGCGAAATCCTGATAAAAAAATACGACTCGGAGCTTGATAATTTCAACAAGAGAAAAGAAGGGTGTCTTAAAAAGGAAAAGCAGCGCGAGGTAATTGAAAAGCTCGAAAAAATAGTTGCCCGTATTCCCGTCAACGTCAAAAGTTTTTCTACGCAGTCTGTCGATATAAAAGCGCCCGAGCTTCAATTTGACCTTGTGAATGTTCCGCTGAGCGAACGAACATATTCGCTTGTAGGATTAGCCGACCGGGTTTGTTCCTCAATACACCGCAGCGTGTTCAATGCGATAACAAACGGTGCTTCAAACGATAAATGTTACGTAATAGGCTGGGACACGGACAGCGTAGCGTCGTTCATCGACAGAAGCTTCGGGCTTTATTCGGAAACGCTTTCCGATAATGATAGTAAGGAAATGATCGAGGGGGTTACTGTCTATGTTAAGCCTTCGCCTCGGCGCGTTAATGAATTAAAACAATTTTTACACCTATCATGGTGCAGACATATTTTTATAATGTTGAATGCGCAGCAGTTTGGTTCCGGTCTGAGCGAAATCGACAAGAGCGGTATTATGAAGGTGCTCACACCGGAGGATAATGTGTATTTTGTAGTGCAGGATTTTGGCGAGCTGATAACGGGCGAGGGAGTAAAGGAGGCTGTCGGTCAGATGACGCTTATAGGCAGTAAGCTTTCTTTTGATTTCCCATATAAAATTATGTTTAACCACACAAACCCGATTTACACTCTTGCAGCGGCAGAGCTGCAGCTCGGAGACGAGATTATTATGGCGGACAAAACAAAGCTTATCAAGGAGCTACAAGAAAAGTTTCCGTATTTATGCGGAGTTAACGAATCGAAAATAATTAATGAGATAGCAGAAGGCTTTATCACAGAAGGGAAATGATCAAATGCAAGAAAAATATTCAAGTAGAATAATCGCTCAGGTAGACCGGGAAACGGCTGCACTTCTCAGCACTATCAACAGCTCAATCACAGACGAAATAAGAGATTCACTCGGGGAACTGAAAAACGCCAATGATCTCGGCAAAGTGGAAGACCTCATTGACAGCAGTCAATCCAAGATAACGCGGCGCCTGGACAATATGGAAGAAAGAATTGAAAACATTGAGAGTCAGCTTAAGTCAATTAACAGGCAGATGAAAGCATTGACGCAATATACCGAAAAGCTACTTGAATCTATGGGGGTAAGCGAAAATGACAATAATTGAAAAATGTGTCAATGAAGATCGGTTTATTGAATTATTAAACACTTACAGCACGGACAATAAAACGGGCACTGCCATGCGGGATATTTTTTCAAATATGAAATCGAGCCGGATGATAGTACCCGTTGTAGGTATGCAGGGCATGGGAAAAAGTACGCTTATCAACAGCATTATCGGAGGCGATATGCTTCCCGTTGATGCGGACGAAACAACGTGTGTACCTGTTGAGGTTCGCTACGGAGAACGCGAGTACGCCGAGGTGTTTACAAAAAACAGCAGCAAAATATCTGCTTGTTATACCGCGGACGAGCTGAGAGAGTATGTAGATAATAACTGTAATCCCGCCAATGAAAAACAGGTTGAGAAGATAGTGCTTTACGAACAGTGTAAGCTGCTGAAAAACGGCTTGACAATAGTCGATCTGCCCGGCGTTGGAAGCATAACGCAGGAAAATCAGGAGACTACCCAGAAGTATGTGGAAAAACTCAGCGCAGCGATATTTGTCATTCCTACTGTTCCGACGGTCAGGCGTCAGGAGGTGTGCTTTATACAATTATTCTGGAACAGTTGTCCGCACATACTATTTGTACAGAATATCTGGGGTGAGAGCAGCGAAGAGGTGGACGAATCCGTAGAGTATAATACCAAAATACTAAAAGGTGTCTCGAAAAAAATAAATTCCGGATTTGACGGCGAGATATCGCTTGTGAATGCAAACAAGGCACTGTCGGCTGCACTGGAAGGCGACGAGGTGGCAATGGAAAATTCGGGCTTGAACTCACTGAAAAGTAAGCTTGCCCGTTTGTCGGACAATTGGCAGGAGCAGATGAATAAGAGCTTCATCGAAAAGCTTTTTTATTCCGCAGAGGCTGCAATTTCCGTTGTAAGCGAAAGAATTGAAGATCTTGATAAGACGAAAAGGGAACTGGAGAATCAGCGACGTGAAAAATACGAAAAGTTTTGTGAAGACCGGAAGCAAGAAAATAAAAAAATACGAAGCATAGAGGACTTCCTTGATGAGAAAAAGCGCGAGGTAAGAGGGTTTGCTAAAGAGCAGTCCGAAAACTATGTTGCCGAGGTTCGCAGCCAGATGTATCATTTAATAGACAATGGCGTTGTAGACGGCGATCAGTTAAGCAGCGCATTTGAAAACAGACAGAATGAAGTTTTAACTAATGTTATCAATGCTGCTTTTGAAAAAATTCAGGAAATACAGTTTGAGCTTACGGAAATGCTGGAAGAGCTTGGAAATGTAGAGTTTAACAACAACATGAGCGGCGAATCGGTATCGTTCTATAACGGCGACGCATTTAAGTTTGAGAAATCATTCACTGTTTTTGGAGCTATAGGCGGAGGATTGTTAGGATCTTTGGTTATAGGTTCTATCGGGGGGCCGATCGGAGTGATCCTGGCAATCGGAATAACGGCAATCGGAGGGCTGCTTGGTCAGGGCGCTAAGAAAGCTAAACAAAATCAGAGAGCAGAAAAAGCAAAGCAGGAGCTTTCATCTGTTTTCAGAGAAATCCAAACGAGACTGTACGATACTATTGTCACCGGTTTTAATGAATTTTTCGACAGCGTTGAAAATATGCTTGAAGAATATAAGAAGAAACTAAGAGCCGAGGAACAGCGTCTTGAAGACAGTCTTGACAGCGTGTCCGATGAAAATCAGGCAGACAAGCCGACTCTGCGTAATGATCTCGAATATTTGAAAAAATTTGAAAAGGAGTTGAAAGAATATGCTTGATCAAAAAATTCTGATGAAAAAGCTTGACAGTCTGGAGCCGTTGATCAGATATCTCAATGACCCGGAAATAAATGCAATCTCTACATTTCTGGCCGACAGAATTGCTTCTCCTGACAGCTTCGTTACACTTCTCGGCGAAACGAGCAGCGGAAAAAGTACCTTGTTAAACAGCTTCATAGGGAGAACTCTACTTCCCGTAAAGGCGTGTCCGACAACGGGAGCGGTATGTGAAATAATCTTTGACCCCGATCAAGAGGAAGACCACTTTTACAGAATAAACAAGAATGCTCTGAATAATAAAGAAATAAACAAGAGCGTGTGCATGTCGCTGGTAGAAGATCCGGACAAAGATCTGTCGAGAGTTCGTATCATTACAAAAGCACCGAACGCTTTGGTCAAAAATATGCGGTTTTTTGATACTCCCGGATACGACTCGATCGTGCAGGAGCATGAGGAGATACTTAAGGAATTTCTTCCGAACAGCGATGTTGTAATTTATGTTGTAGGTTACAAAATCGGCATTCAGGACAACGACTACAATTTTTTGAGATCGTTTAAGGAGCTTGTCA
>CAMHNT010000181.1 GCA_946186535.1 uncultured Clostridia bacterium | reverse complement strand
TGACGCAGGCGGTAAAGTCACCTAACTCAAAAAGTAGGTGTGCGATTTTCGTCTGCCGTTGGCAGTTCGGCTGACACCTCCCCTCGAGGGGAGGAAGGGGGGATATCTTTTGTTTAAGATATTTTTCTATTAAGCTTAATTCTTTCGTTAAAGTTCTGTTATCTTTTTGGAAAGATACTTTTCTATTAAGCTGAGTCTTTTCACCAAACTTTCGCCACCCCCAACCCCCTCCCCGGAGGGGGCTTCTGTTAGGTGCAGGGCTTCGCCCCAAATCATACAAATACTTGTATGTTAACTTTTTATGAACAGTGAATTTCTCATCGCTCCTCCGCATATTATTTACATAGCAATAAATGTTAAAGAGAAGGAGTGTTGTCAGTGAAAGTAAGTGAAAAAATATGCAAGGCTACCGTTCTCGGAATCGCCGGGATCATGTCCGTTTTCGGCGTGTTCTGTATGGCTGACAGAATCGATTCGCTTTTCCGTATCCAGGGAGTCCAGGTTATCGCCGCAGGACTCGCAATGCCGGAGGGCTCGGATTCTTCCAACATTTCCGATGCGTCTGCTGCCGAAAAAAAGCCGTCCAAAATCGCCGACCGGAAAAAAATATCAAAAACAGATACCGATACTCAAACCTACGATGATACCGACTATGCCGTAAAAAAGCATGATACCGATACCGACAGATCGTTTGAACAGACCTACCTCGTTACCGAAAGTCTCTATCGAGAGTCAAATATGAGCTATGACAATTTCTATGTCAAAAACGCAACCGACCTGTCTCTGGATCTGGCAGGCTTCCTGAATGCCGATCTGCCGTTTGAATACGAAGAAACAAGCGAACCTCAGGTTCTGATAGTACATACTCACGCTACCGAATCGTATATGGACGAGGACCTTGGATTCTATTACGAAAGCTTCTACCCCAGAGACAGCGACGACAATTTCAATGTCATCAGGGTCGGAGATGAAATCACCCGTAAGCTTCAGCAGTCCGGTGTCGGTGTCGTTCACTGCACGGAACACCACGATGAACCTTCATACCTCGGAGCATATGATAACAGTGCCCGTTCGATACTTGAATATTTGAATGAATATCCTTCAATAAAAATAGTCCTCGATATCCACCGCGACAGCATTACCACGGACGACAACGAAAAAATTAAACCAACCTTTGTATACAACGGAAAAAAGGCCGCGCAGATAATGATAATGTGCGGAAACGACAACTACGGCTACTACAATTTCCCCGACTGGGAGCAGAACATGAGCCTGGCGGTGAAGCTTCAGAGCACCGCCGAAACGAAATATCCCGGAATGACCCGACCTCTCTATTTCGGAAACTTCATGTACAACATGAACCTTGCGCCCGGTTCGCTTCTCATCGAAATAGGAACCGACGCCAACACCCTCGAAGAGGCAGTCCGTTCCGGAGAAATGCTCGGCGACGTCATCGCAACCGTTCTTAAAAACAGCTGATTCTTTTTCGACTGAATGCCGCACAGCACATATTCCGCTCTCATTTTTTCAAACAAAATACATTACGGATTTTCTGCCATATGTATATTTGCATGCAAGAAAAAACCTCTTTTCGCCTATTAGTGAAAGGAGGTTTTTCGTATGATATACGCTGACAGAAAAAATCTGAAAATTCCATGTGAAGAAAGAATCCTCGGTCACTACGGCGACAACGAGGTCGAGCAGAGAATTTTCGAAATCGGAGAAGATTTTCCCGACTGCAAATATATTCTTCACATAGCATTTTCCGACGGAAGCATAAACCCGGTTCTCCTCGAAAACGGCGACGATAACACAGCCGTATGGAACGTCAGGGCAGAGCATATTTTCACGTCCGGAATCGCTTACATTCAGCTTAAGGCAGTTTCCGAAAACGGGGAGATCTGGCACAGTCCCGAAGCGGCGGTTGAGTTTCTTCACTCAATCGAAGGCGACGGCACAGGCGGCGAATACACGCCGACGCTTCTGGAACAGCTTGAAGAAAAAATCGACGATGTTCTCGATCTTGAAGATAATATTATATACTACATCGAAACAGGAGACTATATCACAAGACCCGAAGCGGTTGAGCTTGTGAACAACAGCATCGACGATCTTCTTCTTCCGCTCAACAGGCGGCTTGACGGAGAAAACGCAGATTGACATATATAAACACCTGCTAACAGCTGCACATCAGATATCTGCCATAAAAAACATTCGCTTTTTTTCGGTGAGATATTATCCGTCCAAAAAAATATATGAAAAAAGGATTCGGGAAAAGCTCCCGGATCCCTTTTTATTTTTAAATATAAAAAATATAAATCAAAAACGGCGGCATTTCTCAATGCAGTCATATACCACTGCCGAAATTTCCGACATGGAGCGGACAGCCTCACCCTCTTCGACATTTTCCGACATAACGCAAAGTATATACGGATTTTTTGAAAATACTATTGCAGCGTCATTCTGAACATCTTCGAGTTCGCCGGTTTTATTCGCCGTCTGAATTCCGTCGGGAACACCGGACGGAATTTTTGATTTCAGCTTCTGACGTTTCAGGAGGTTCAGCATATCCTCCGAATGGGAAAATTCTCCGCCGAAAACCTCCGAAAGAAACTTGACGCAGTCGCCTGCCGAAGTGAAATTCTCGCCGTTCGGGGAGCTTTCAAGAAGCAGTCTTCCCATAGACGTATTTTTGAAACCGTTTCTCTCGCAGTATTCGCAGACAGCCTCTTTTCCCCTGTCAGTGTTTCCGCCGCCCAGCAGACCGACGAGCCGGTTTGCTGAATCGTTGTCGCTTACGGTTATCATGTCACAGAGAAAATTTTTTATCTCAGGTTCTGCCGCAGAAAGCGTATCATATTCTTCGAAAACCGCCCCCATGATATAAAGCTTGATGAGGCTCGCCGCCTTCATCGGAGAGTCGTTCAAAACCACCGTCTCCCCTGATTCGGCAACACACAACGCCGCCGACCATTTTCCGCCGGAATATGACCGGGCTTTTTTTACAGCCTTTTCAACAGTTTCCTTCAACAGCTTCAGGCTTCCCTCATTATCCTGAATTTTTTTCAAAGGCTCACTCCTTACAATGTCATGAATTGGATATATATAACACAGAATATTCACCATAATTATAAATTGTTCTATATAATATTTATGTTAAAGAAGGAGTGCCGAAAGTAACAGTATAAAAACATACTCACGGAATCGAAGTAATAAAAAGTCGGAAAAGTCCAAAAACTTCGATAGAGAGAAACCCTGCCGCCTTAAGTCCCTATCCTCGGACGTTGTCTCATATCAAGAATGTCTCCGGAAGCGCAGTAAAATTAACTGTAGATGTAGTTGCTGTCAACATAGCCCCAAAGACCGAGAGTCGGTGAATATACATACCAGTATCTGTCAGAGAAGTTCACGTAGGAGTAACTGTATACTCTGACCGTGTCACCGTTATAGATTTTTCCGATCTCGTTGTTTGAATTGTATTCGGGCGCCGTTCTCACTGCAAGATAATGCTTTGTGTTTTGAACAGTCCATACCGAATATTCAGATGAATAATAATTGTAGTTGTAATTATTGTTATTGTTGTTAGTGTTTGTATTGCTGTTAGCAGAGCTTGTCGAGCTTGCTTTTGAAGATGTTGCAGCAGACGAAACCTCTGTCTTAGATGATGAAAGCTCCGTGCATTTTATGTATCCGAAAGTATTCGTATCCTTCAGATTAACATACCAGTAGTCACCCGAAGTTTTCGCAAGAACAACGACTGCGGTATTCAGATCAACCTTCTGAATCTCGATCTTCTCATCGTCCTTCGTGTCATAGAGCGGAGTTTTCTTTGACGCATAGTATGTCGAGTTCTTCGAAACGGCGGACTCCTCGTCAGTCAGATAGTATTTTTTTATGTAGCCCGAAACATTCTTCTCCTCGCAGAAAACATAATAACAAGTCGTAGAATCTGCGCTGATGAGATTTACCTCCGTGCCGAGCTCAACCTGAGCAAGAACCTCGCCGCCGTCGCCGTCCGTGGCACGGATCGCAATAGGATCAGAAACCCCCGTAACATAGAGCTTCCTTCCCCCGGTCAGATCAAATTTTTCCTCGGAAGCCGTTTCCTCCTCACTTTCCGGAACAGCCTCCTCCCCGTCTCCGTTCATCGGCTCATCGTTTTCAAGAGAGGTCACGATGTCCGACTCGGAGCTTGAAGGCTTCGAAAGGGTTATGGAACTTTCGCCGGGAATAAGAGAACATCCCGAAGCAACCAGAATCGAAACGGCGGCAAATAAAGAAACCGCATATTTTATTTTACCGAATTTCATAAGATCACCTCTTTATATTATGTATTAATTATACATAACCTTTAACATTTTGTCAATAAGACAACATAAATTGTTCCAAGTAATCAGAATTTTTAGTAAATAAATATAACTAAAATGATAATTTTTTGTAAAAAATAAAACATAAACAATATATAATAAAAAAAGTTTCATGACCGATTGACCAATTTCTCATGAAAAGAAAAAAGCCATGTTATCATAAGACAACATAGCTTTTCTTTATTAAAGAATAATACGCAACCACCCACAGGGTTATTATACACTATTTACTATTAATTAAGCTCTCTAACGTTAGTCAGAGAGCTTTTCTGGTGGGAGAGGGCGGATTCGAACCACCGAAGCCGAAGCAACAGATTTACAGTCT
>CAMHNT010000180.1 GCA_946186535.1 uncultured Clostridia bacterium | reverse complement strand
GCGCCCCGAAGGAAGTGCCCTTGGGGTACTTTTTGAAAAAAGCTGGACAAAAACTTTACCAGTCCTCTTTCAAACTTTTTTGTGTAGTTTAAAAATTCACTCATTTATGATCAATAAAAAGTTTGTGGCTTCTGTAAAAAACCGACAAACAAAAATAGGAATTTATTATAAAATATATTCATATACTTTAAGGTTGGCGTTTTTCGCTTAATCATTTTTCCAAGGAGCAGATATGAATTATTTTAAGATTCCTCAAAGCACTGCCGTGTTTTACGGCGAATATACAGAATATCTGAGAAATGCAATTGAATATGTGATTGCTCAGACTCAGATCATCAGCAGCTGCTGTGTTAAAAATATCGGAAGAGATCCGATTGAAAATATAAAATTCAGAATCAAATCGCCCGAAAGCATGAAGGAAAAGCTCGAAAGCCACGGCTATGAGATCAGCGCCGAGAATGCCGTATACAAGGTTTATGACGCGGCAGGGGTGAGGATAGTAACCTCGTTTCTTGAGGACGTTGAGGTTGTGGCAGACTTCATCAGAAATATTCACGGACTGAAAATTATCGAGGAAAAAGACTATATAAACCATCCTAAAATAAACGGCTACCGAAGCTATCACATTATCTGTGAGGTTCTTTCCGAGCCGGGCAATAACAAAAATCATATATATATTGAAATACAAATACGCACAATCGCCATGGACACCTGGGCGAGCGTGGAACATCAGATGAAATACAAGAAAATTGTCGTTGACGAACAGTTGATTGTCGAGGAATTGAAACGCTGTGCGGATGAACTTGCGGCGGTTGATTTATCACTGCAAAGATTAAGTAAGGTTATCAGTGGGGGAACAGAAAATGAAGATTTTGTATGCGGAAGACGAGAAAGCAATGTCCGATGCGGTTACGGAAATTCTGCGTCATAAAAATTATATTGTGGATGCCGTTTATGACGGTGAGGAAGCTATGGATTATATAATGTCCGACACATATGACGGAGTTATTCTTGATGTTATGATGCCGAAGATGAGCGGCATAGAAGTCCTTTCGGCAATGCGCCGAAAGGGAATAGGCACGCCCGTTCTGCTTCTGACCGCAAAAGGCGAGGTTTCCGACAAGGTCGAGGGACTTAACGCCGGAGCGGACGATTATCTCTCAAAGCCTTTTGCCATGCCGGAGCTTATCGCAAGAGTCGGAGCTCTCGTCAGGCGTTCGGGTGAAATTATCCCCGATGATATGAGAGTCGGCAACGTAACATTGAACCGCTCGTCATACGAGCTCAGCACCCAAAATGGTTCAATCCGTCTTTCAAAGAAGGAATATCTGATGATGGAAATGCTGATGAAAAGCAAAGACCGGCCCGTTTCAACCGAAGGATTCATGACAAGAATCTGGGGATACGACAGCGAAGCCGAGGTCAATGTCGTTTGGGTTTATATTTCCTATCTGAGAAAGAAGCTCGCCGCCCTGGACGCCGATATCCAGATTTCTGCACTTAGGGGAAGAGGCTACGTCCTGGAGGCTGTTAAAAATGTTTAAACAGCTCAAAGTAAGATTCATAATTCTTGCTATGGTTTCCATGACCGTCACATTAATTCTGGCATTCACCGCAGTCAACGTCACTCTTCGGGTCCGGCTCGCAAACCGCACAGACGAAATTATAGATACCCTCTATGAAAACGGCGGCGTATTTCCGATATTCAACCGTACACGTGAAGACAGCGACAGCGACTCTCAGGAAGAGAGAAAGTTTCACACCGAAACTCCGTTTCAGACAAGATATTACATAGCCTATGTCAACGATGAGACCGAACAGATTTTCAACGCCGATTACACTCACATTGCTATCATGAACATAGACATGATAAAAGAACAGGTAACCCAGATAATGGACAAAAAAAAAGACAGGGGATACATCGACAATTACCGTTTCGCACGTTTTGAAACAGAGGACGGATTTATGATTATCGGCATTGACTGTCAGACCGATCTTTCAACCGTGAAAACGCTTTTAATTATAACCCTTGTCACAATAAGCTCATGCGTAATTATTGTTCTGATAATTCTCATTGTCTTTTCAAAATATGTTTTAAAGCCGTTTGAGGAAAACAGAGAAAAGCAGAGGAGATTCATAACAGACGCAGGTCACGAACTGAAAACGCCTATCGCTATCATTCAGTCAAACACCGAGGTCATGGAAATGATAGACGGCGAAAGCAAATGGCTCTCAAACATAAAGCAGCAGACCGTTAGAATGAGCCATCTTGTCAAAGGGCTCATTGAGCTTTCAAAAATGGATGAGCAGGTTCTTTCCGAAAAAGAAAAACAGAAAATAATACTTTCGGAAATTGTCTTCAACTCCGTTGAATCATTCAGAGTTCCTGCCGAAACAAAGGGGATAAACCTTTCGGCGGAAATTGCGCCGAACATTTCGGTTATGGGCGATCTGGAGGATATAGTAAGACTTGTGGGCATTCTTCTTGACAACGCAATAAAGTACACCGACGACAGGAAAGAGATGAAAGTCAGACTCAGCAGTAAGTCCAAAAAGGCTGTTCTCGTTGTTTCAAACACCTGTAAAGGTCTTGACAGAGCGAGCGTTCCGAAATTTTTCGACAGATTCTACAGAAGCGATTCATCGAGGAACTCCGAAACGGGAGGCTACGGCATAGGACTTTCAATGGCTCAGATGATCGTTCAGAACCACAA
Organism: uncultured Clostridia bacterium; assembly: GCA_946186535.1. Lineage (GTDB taxonomy): Bacteria > Bacillota > Clostridia > Oscillospirales > Acutalibacteraceae > RUG592. Next base: position 2,026 of record CAMHNT010000180.1, on the reverse strand, counting down.
GGGAAAACTTTCCGTTAATTATTCGGAAGACAAAAGGGTTATATTCACGGTTGAGATTTGACAAAATTCCTGATTGTGATACAATATAGTAGTTCGAGTGAGAAAGCAGCAAGTAAAACAACAGTTAAAGTTTTTGACGCACTTTTTTAAACCGGCGAAGCGAAGCCGGAAAAAGTTTTGATCCAACTTTTTCAAAAGTTGGCAGTTTCCAAAGGCAGAGCCTTTGGTCGCCGTCCGCAGACGGCGAAACTCCTTTAGCGTTCAGCCCTCTGCAAGGGGTGAATCAGAAAACAGTCCGGGGGACTGTTTTCTGAGAGTGCGACGGCGAAGCCTAGTCCCTTCAGGGAGACGCTCTGGCAGAGAGCGTCCCTTTCAATAAAAGAGAAAAGAGTTTTACAATTATAGATATTTTTTTATAGCACTATAGGCTAATTAAAGAAAAGGACGTGGATTGATAAATGACTATCGTATATTCCGTTATGTGGCTTTTAATAGCAATCTTTCTCTTATCATTGGGAATAAAAGAGCAGAAGATCTATCTTGTTTTTTCTGTATATTTTCTCTTCAACAGCGTGTGGTGGGGAGTAAGTGCTTTTGTTGAAAAGGATATGTTTCACGGAACTTTAGGCTGGGTGTTCCGCGGAATAACGGCAGTATTTCTTGTTATCGGCTGTGTTTACTATTATTTCTACAGAAAAAACGGCGGAGATAAAGCGGAAGAACAATAAAAAAATTTAAGGACGAACCGATTTTTTTCGGGTTCGTCCTTTATTTTTTCAAAAACAATTAATTTTCCGACCAATCAATAAATCTGTCTATTCCGTTTGCAATTCCGTAAACGATTTTCTGCTGATAGTCGTCGCTCGCCAGAAGCAAATCCTCCTGAGGGTTCGTCATATATCCGACCTCAACTATAGTCACCGGAACCTGCGACCAGTTGATTCCGCTCATTGTGTCCGTTTCCCAGACATATTCCTTACGGCAGCCTGCTGCGGAAACAAGCTCGTCAAGAATATATTCCGAAAGCGCTTTTGACTCGTTGTAAATATACGAATTGTACGGGTTGTATTCCGTCTGACAGATAGTCATTGCTCCGTTTACGCTTGTGTCTTCGGAGCCGTTTGCGTGGATTCTTACGAAAGCGTCGGCATTCGCATTGTTCGCAACCTCGGAACGTTGGATATTGCTTAAGTTTACGTCATTGGTCGTTCTCACCTGAATCACTTCATAGCCTCTTGATTCAAGCTCGGTCTGAAGCTTCAAAGCAATCTGAAGATTAAGCTCATATTCATAAAGACCGCTCGTATTGCCGTAAGTACCTCCCGTGACCTTAGCTTTGGTTTCGGAAGCGCCAGGGCCTATCGGCTCCTGAGACGAGTCGCCCTGCTGCTGATGGCCGGCGTCAATAACGATAACTTTGCTTTCAGAATTTTTTCGTTCCTCATTATCTGCGGTGCTTTCGGAAGGTTCAGTGCTTTCCGGGTCTGAGGTGTTCTCATCGGAAGAAGCGTCGGAATCGGATTCGGACTGACCGGGATTCTGCGATGTATCCGGATTAAATTCGGTGAAATCCGACGAATCGCTTTCGGCAGTCGATTCTGCGCCGTCATTTTCGGAGGTATCGGAATCTTTTTCCTGCATTCCTGAATCCGATACTGAATCGGTTATACTTTCGGAAACAATGCTTTCCGTTTCTGAAACAACAGCAGACGAGACAGACTCATCAAAAGCTTTTTTCGAACTGCACGAGCAGAAGCTTATCGCAAGACTAAGTGCTATCGGAAAGACAAGAACCCTTTTCATTCTTTTGGGAAATATTTTCATATTTATCTGACACTCCTTGATTATAAACTATTTTACAATAGATTATAATACATAAATCCGACATTTTCAATAGCTTGCTTAAAAATCAAAAAGACTATCGATAAGAAAGTTTTTTCCATACATTAGGTATTTTAAAAGGGGACGCTCTCGACAGAGCGTCCCCTCTTCCAAAACAGTCCACCGGACTGTTTTGGAATTCACC
>CAMHNT010000179.1 GCA_946186535.1 uncultured Clostridia bacterium | reverse complement strand
TTGTCAATATCCCGAAGAATAGTTCCTCAGCGTGTTTATTATACTACATCTAAAAATAAATTTCAATACCTTTTTAAAAAAAAAGTTACTAAATTGTAAAAAAACTTGCGATTAATTTTTCCTTTGTTCACAAATTCTGAGAATTTTCCTGAATTATTCACCGATTTTTATTCCGCAAAATATTTTAATCATCTTTTTTCATTTTGAGCATTATAAAAGCAATAAGCGCAATAATAAGACAAAATGAAACCGCAGCCACGGAAACTATCTTTAAAGTTCTGTGTTCATCAGTTTTTTTCTGCTGATCAAACTTTATCGGCGGCTGCTCAGCAAACTCCGCTTCATCGTAGGTCATCACAAATCCGGTTGAAAATTCGCTTAAGGAACTTGTTCCGGATTCGGAAATTATTTCGTTTTGGGAGTCATCCGTCACGGAATCCGAATTATCTGTGCCGGTTGTTGTTTCCGTCGTTGAAACGATGTTTGATTCATTGCTTTCCGATACGCCTGATTGATAAACGCTTCCGCTTTCCGGATTTGCACCGTTGCCTTCATACTCTTTAATTTCAAAAGAAGTTTTAGATTCCGCTTCGCTTTCTTCGGAAAATCCTTCGCCCACAACAACAACACTTGTTTTTATGTGTGACAAGTCAATCATCTCCGAGTTGTTGTCGTATGCATCTTTTATATCAAGGCTGAATTCGGATTCTATATTCTCGACATCTTTTTTGGCAATAAAAGTTATCTCCATAATCTGGGTTTCTTTTGAAAAATAAGATAACGAATCATCGAATATGGACGCCCATGCAAACTGACCTTCAACCTGATCGTTAACAACGGTTATCCCGACTTGACAGTCATCGCTTGAAAGATAGTCAAATTTTTCCTGATCGAACGTAAAAAATGCTCTGAGCGTAATCAGCTCGGTGTCACCTTCAACAAAAACTCTAACCAAAACTGTGTCACCCATTTTTGCCGTATCCGCAAATGCCGTCATAAAAGACGACAGTATTACCGTCAATATGAAAACAGCAGCCATAAAGCATTTTAGCAGCTTTTTCATATTATCAATACCCCTCGGGATTATTCGACTGCCAGTTCCAAAGATCACGGCACATATCCTCAAGCGTCAGCTCAGCAGTCCAGCCGAGAAGTTCCTTAGCCTTTTCAGCATTAGCATAGAACTCGGGAAGGTCTCCGTCACGGCGCGGCTTGATCTCATAAGGAACCGGAACACCGTTAACCTTTGAAAATGTATTCACAACCTCAAGAACGCTGTGCCCCTTTCCCGAACCGAGATTAATAGCTTCCGTTCCCTTGTGCTTGTCAACGTACTCAAGTGCAGCAACGTGACCCTTTGCGAGGTCTACCACATGAATATAGTCACGGACTCCCGTGCCGTCCTTCGTCGGATAGTCGTTTCCGAAAACGCCGAGCTTTGGAAGCTTTCCTGTAGCAACCTTCGCAACATAAGGCATAAGGTTGTTCGGAATGCCGCTCGGGTCCTCTCCGATTCTTCCGCTCGGATGAGCTCCAATCGGGTTGAAGTAACGAAGCAGAACTACGGAAAGCTTCTCATTCGCTTTTGAAGCATCTCTGAGGATCTGCTCGATCATGAGCTTTGTCCAGCCGTAAGGGTTCGTGCAGCCTGTGATAGGCATGGTCTCAACGTAAGGAATCGGATTGTCCTCTCCGTAAACAGTAGCCGATGAACTGAAAACAAAATTGTTGACGTCAAATTTTTCCATAACCTCAAGAAGCGTTAAGGTTGCGTCAATATTGTTTCTGTAATACATAAGCGGTTTCTGACAGGATTCACCGACAGCCTTATATCCTGCAAAATGAATTACGGCGTCGATATGCTGCTCAGTAAACAGCTTTGTCAGGGCTTCCGTATCTCCGACATCGATCGAATAGACATCGACGTCTTTTCCCGTGATCTCTCTTATCCTTTTGATAACCTCCGGCTTGCTGTTTGAAAAGTTGTCTGCAACAACAACGTCATAACCTTTTTCCAAAAGCTCAACGCATGTGTGAGAGCCGATATATCCGGCGCCACCGGTCAGCAAAACTTTCATTCTTATTTCCTCCTTTTACTTTTTCTTCAACTTATTTTTATATTTGTCTGCCCAAGGACAGGGACTTATATCGGTCGGCAATCCGTTTCTGATAATTATTTGTTAACGGATTTACCGATACATGTCCCTGCCCTCCGGCAAAATTCTCAATTTCAACAGCCGTTTCTGTTTTTAACGGTTACTGAAATTGAAATTTTTAAGCATATTTTTCCGACTTTCTTATAATGGGCAGCAATATACTGTTAACTATTCCCGTGAACGCACCGGTAAAAACCGCAATCAATATAAGAAAAGGCGAATAGAACAAAACCGCACTTCCCATCATCGCAAAAGATGCACACAGCTGCCCCATGTTGTGACTCACTGCCCCCATAACGCCTATACCGACATAGCCGAATTTCTTCCTGTCATACCGCATAAACAGCCACATGACAAACATACTCAGCAAGCTTCCGCAAAGGCTCATGAACCCGGCCACAGGTCCTCTTGTCACAAGTGCGAAAAACGACTTCACCAGCGTGGTGGACAGTCCTCCGGTCAGCCCGAAAAGATCAGTCGCAGTCATAACGGCGAGATTCGCCAGTCCGAGCTTCGCCCCGGGAACCGGAAGCTCCGGGAGCATTCCTTCAAGAAACGACAGCACAATCGTCAGCGCAGAAAGCATCGCAGTCTGAGAAAACATTTTCACGTTAAATCCGGATTTCTTTTTCATGTCATCCCACCACCACATCGACTTCAGATTTTCCGCCCTTAAGTTCAACCGAAACATGCGCAGGAAGGCAGACAGCTGCCTGACCGGACTTTGTGATTTTTCCTGTATTAACACAAACCTTATCGCTGCAGTCCGAACTTTTGACATAAACTCCGTCAGGCTCCATGCATATTATAACATTAAACTCTTCATCCACACAAATTTCCGTTACCCCTGAAATATCCGACAAAGACCTGTTAAAAACCACTTCGGAATTTTTTTTGACTACAACCTCCAGCTCGCCGCCGTCCGATTTGTTTTGCTGCAATATAATGAAAAGAGCTGTGCATACAAGAACCGCTATCAATACAAAATCAAGAACGGTTACTTTTTTTCTTTCCTTGTTATTATTCATTTCCCTCCACCAAAGCTTTTGCCATATTCAAAATCTCGTCATAACCGTATTCTTCCATAATATCCTCAACTGTCTTATCGCTGTAGTCGCCGCAGGCACCTCCACAGTAGTTTTTTATGATAGTATACTCAGAAGTAAAATCACTGTTCGTGGAGTTGTCGAGTTTCTTCTCCCAATTTGCGCAAAGACCGTTTTCGTCGATTATTTCACATAGTGCAGCACCAACATAAATATTGCCGGTATAGTCGAAATACTCGCTGACATCACTGTTGTACCGTCCTGTGCAGAGATAGTAATATGCACTGTAAAACGTAATTGCATCAGCCTTATCTTTATTGAAATATGTAATATCGTGATGAATCATGCTGCTGATTTTATAGAACACATGCTGTGATCTTCCGTCAACAAGCTCTATTCTTTCCTGCTGATTTGCGAACTCTGGATACTTTTCCGACTGATACTCACGGACAATAACATATTCTGCAATCAACTCGTTAAGATCATCAATGTTTTTTGCATGAAGCATATCGTCTATAATTCTGTACTGCAAACCGGTGAGAGCAATATTCTCTTCGGAAAGATCATAACTCACGGAAACCTCCGCAGCAGGACAGTCCTCGGTTTCAACGGCAGCTTCGAATGTACTTTTTACGTAAGCCTCTTCAAGAGAACCTGATCCGTTATACTTAACCGAGCTTGTGCTGTATTTTACCGAATAAAGATTTTCTCCGCCGATACTGATATATTCTTCATCATTCTTCGAAGTCATCAAAGCCAGCGTCTGAGGCGCCAGAAAAGAAAATCTGTAAACAGAAATATCGTCATATTCATTAGGCATTTCAATTTTCTGTGCAAAAATATTTGACGAAAAATCAACATTCACGGCATAGGAATAACCTTTAAGCAAACCGTATTTTCTGCTTATCACGCAGCCGACATCTGCAAGATTATATTTGATATCCCATATATCATCGTTGCCCTTGCGGCTGTCGAAGAGACTGTCGATTTCGCAGATCTCCTCAAGAGCCTCTCTGTCAAGTGAACTAAGATCATCGAAGGTATTATTCGTCAGTTTATTGGAAACAACATCAATGCAAAGCACAATAAGAACAATACCTATTATAATAAGAAACACATTCAACATTTTTTTCAAAAAATTCATAGCCTGACCCCCACGCATAAATAACCCAATTTAAACATACATATTTATATTACTCTATTTAAAAAGATTTTTCAACCGTTTTCGCACTATAAATTTATTACTCATTCTAAAAAAATCACAGAAACCGATCATGTTTTCCTCATATTCCGGTTTTTATGTGGAAAACTTTCCTTTTTAGAACAAACATGCATGTATAAATTTTCTAATAGACTTGCAAAAAATATACAGTAGTGTTATAATAATCAAGGCAATATGCGGAATTGCGTTCAAAGCAACACAGGTGCATTACGCACACAGCATATCTTAAAATAATTAATATACCGCTATTTTGCGGAATGGAGGAAAATCAAAATGGTAGACTACAAAGCTAACATGAAAGCACCAATTTACTATCAGTCAGACTG
>CAMHNT010000178.1 GCA_946186535.1 uncultured Clostridia bacterium | reverse complement strand
GTCTCTGAAATTATTTGTTGCGGTATCAAAACTTCACGAATCGTGGGAAAGTTACAAGCAGTCAGGAAAAATTCCGGTTGAAAATGAAATTCCAGAAGATTTGAATAATTCTGAAGAAGCACAGAATACAAATAAAAAAACCGTTTGAAAATATCATGATTTTCAGACGGGTATAAGTATTTGGGGCATTTTCTTTTGAACCGAATGTTTTTAAATTAGAGGAGTATTAAGATGACTTACGGTCTTTTATGCGTTATCATTCTCGCGTTATGTATAAAAATATACCTTTTGAAGAAATCTACAAGGGAGATCTCTTCGGGTTTCTGCGACAGACTGAAAAACGACACCAATACTCTGATATATATTTCAAGTCATGATAAGGATATCCGCGATCTTGCAGACAGCATCAACAAGCAGCTGAAAATTCTGCGCAGAGAACATCATCGCTATACGCAGGGTGACAGAGAATTAAAAACGGCAATCACAAACATTTCCCACGATCTCAGAACACCTCTTACGGCGATATGCGGTTATCTTGATGTAATGAAGCGAATAGAAAAGCCGGATCGGATCGAACGGTATCTTGATATTATTACTGATCGTACGGAATTAATGAAACAGCTTACGGAAGAGCTCTTCAGATACTCCGTTATTCTCTCGAACGATAACCGGGCGGATACGGAAGAAGTTCTGATAAATCAGGTTCTGGAGGATAGTATCATGGGATATTATGCGGCTCTCAGTGAAAAAGGAATAACTCCCAGAATAAAAATAACCGAACAGAAAATCCTCAGAATTCTTCACAAAGCCTCGCTGTCAAGGGTATTTTCAAATCTGATAAGCAATGCTATAAAATACAGCGACGGTGATCTGGAAATCACACTTTCGGATTCAGGTGAAATCATATTCACAAATACTGCAAGCAAACTTACTCCCGTTCAGGTTGAACACCTGTTTGATCGTTTCTATACTGTTGAAACAGCGAGAAATTCCACCGGTTTGGGACTTTCTATCTCAAGGACGCTTATAGAACAAATGGACGGAAGCATTTCCGCAAAACAATCGGGAAACAAACTTGTTATTACCGTAAAAATTTAAACAGTTATTGAAAGACCTTTCTTTGACCAGTTGAAAACAATCAATCTTTAAATGATTATTTTCATCTAATCTATTTATATACAGTTCTTTATAAACTCTTCAAAGATAAGAAAGCTGCTTCGATCCGAAATATACGAGAATTCGGGGTGCCACTGAACCGCCCACACAAATTTTCTGAGAGGCATATAAACCGCTTCTACTATTCCGTCCTCGGAGCGTGCCATTGCTTTCAGCTGAGGCGCAAGTTCTTTAACGCCCTGATGGTGGTAGCTGTTGACATCAAGCTCCTGTTTCTGAAGAAGCTTGAAAAGCGGTGTACCCTTTTCGATTTTTACGCTATGAACCGGAACATCATAAGGCGGTGACTGATGATGTTCGATATCCGATTTCACTTCACTCGGAATATCCAGATATAGTGTTCCGCCGAGCGCAGCATTTATGAACTGTATTCCACGGCATATTCCCAGAACGGGCTTTTCAAAGATAAGCGCCTGCTGCAAAACGGACCTCTCCATTATGTCACGCTCTTTGCAGCAAACTATGTTATCATAAACAGCCGTTTGTCCGTATATTTCGGGCGATACGTCCTGACCTCCCGTAAAAAGAAATCCATCGCAGATATCCACCATACGGTTAATTATTTCCTTGTCGTCAGTAAGCGGAAACATTATCGGAAGTCCGCCGGCTGCGATTATACCGTTCATATATCCGGGCAGCATCCAAAGGCTGTCCTTTTTTTCATCCCAAAGAGGAAGTACGCCTATGACAGGTTTTCTTTTCATAATTTCACCTTTTAACTTTCATCTATACATTACGATTTTTTATTTTGTCATCGATAAAAAAACAATAAGGGCGTTTCACCGAAAAATACGGAAACGCCCTTGTTTATTAATATATTAGCACAATAACAAAAATATGTCAAACCTTTTTATTGAGCAACTTAATTTTATTTTAAAAAAGAAACTGTCGCCGCTGTGCATTGATCACTTATCCATTGCAACTTTTCTGTATGTTTCAAAGGAAACCCACTTCGAAAAGAGCTTTCTTCTCTCGTTTTCGTCTGAAACGGCATATTTCTCAATAAAGTCCCTGATATCATCTTCGTTGCTGACAGTGATCTCAAAACCACGTCCGTTAACGACAGGAAAGCCGCTGTAGAAATAACTGTCGGCAGAAATAATTTCCGTAATCTTTTTGTCACGGATTTTGACTGCAACACTGTCTCGCAGGATTATTATATCAAAGCTGTCCGGATAAAAGTAGCTTTTTCCGCTGACAGGTATCTCATCGCCTACCGTGTATGTGTTGTTTACCGGCTGATATTTCAGCACGCTGAAAGTACCGATATCATAATAGAACTCCTCGAAAATATCGCCTCTTGCTTCAATATCGCCAAACCTGAATGAAGCTCTGTTAGAGAAACCGCCGCTGCGTTCACTCAGATTTTCAACAACACCGCAGGCAGATGTCATATTGCTGATTCTGTCGATGAGAATCAGCTCGCCCAGCGTTTTGTGAATACTGAACAGATCGGCAACAATAGCTTCAACAAGCTGTATCTCGCACAAAGCGATACCGTTTTTGCTCAGGCTTTCGACAGAGATATGCTCGCCAGAATTTATATCGACAGCATAATCGATTTTCGTTACAACACCGGGAATTGTTTTTGTACCGAGCTTTACGAAAAACTCTTTTCCTGCGGTCAGAGGTTCATCGTCCATCCAAAGAATAGACGCAGTGATCTTTTTGTATGCAGCTATATCCGTACCCTTTACAAGAACACAGCCCCTCGAAACATCAACCTCTTTGTCAAGAGAAATAGTTACAGGCTGACCCTTGAATGCCTTCTCGGATTCGCGGTCTGTTACGAGTATTGATTTTACATGAGCCTTTTCTCTGCTCGGAAGAGTTATTATTTCATCACCGACATTGATGCTTCCGGATTCAATCTGACCCTGAAAGCCTCTGAACGTATGATCGGGACGACAAACTCTCTGAACAGGGAAATAGAAGCCCTCCTCCTCGTTTTCCGACTCGATATCTATATTTTCAAGATATTTCAGAAGCGGCTCTCCGGTATACCATTTTATATTTTCCGACTTTACCGTCACGTTATCGCCTTCGGTTGCGGAAATAGGTATGATCTTTATATTCTCAAGAGCCAGTTCATTCCGGAGATTCTCAATTTCAGTTTTTATCTCATTGAATCGCTCCTCGCTGTAATCGACCAGATCCATTTTATTTACGGCAAAAACAAAGTAGCGAATGCCCATAAGCTTACAGATTCTTGCATGACGTCTTGTCTGAACGAGAACTCCCTGTGACGCGTCGACAAGGATTATCGCAAGATCCGCAAAGGACGCACCGACAGCCATATTTCTTGTGTACTCCTCATGACCTGGAGTATCCGCAACGATAAAGCTTCTACTGTCAGTCGTAAAATAGCGGTAAGCAACGTCGATCGTAATACCCTGTTCACGCTCCGCCATAAGACCGTCAAGAAGCAGTGAATAATCTATCGAACCGCTTCGGCTTCCGACCTTGCTGTCAAGCTCCAGAGCTTTTTCCTGATCGGCGTAAATAAGCTTTGAATCATAAAGAATATGTCCTATAAGGGTGGACTTTCCGTCGTCTACGCTTCCGCATGTAATAAATTTAAGCAAGCCCTTCATCAGAAATATCCCTCCCTTTTTCTGCGCTCCATGCTTCCAGCTTCCTCGTTGTCGATTACTCTCGAGTTTCTTTCCGAGGAAACGGAGCTGAGAGTTTCTTCAATAATTTCATCGAGCGTATCGGCTGTTGATTCGATTCCGCCGGTCAGCGGATAGCAGCCGAGAGTCCTGAAACGAACGGATTTGTATTCGACCTTTTCGCCCTCCTTAAGCGGAAGTCTGTCGTCGTCAACCATGATTATATTTCCGTCACGGTAAACGACAGGTCTTTCAGCCGCAAAATAAAGCGGCACAATATCGATTTTCTCACGCTGAATATACTGCCAGATATCCTTTTCTGTCCAGTTTGAAATCGGGAAAACACGGATGCTTTCGCCTTTATGAATCCTTGTATTATACAGCTTCCACATCTCGGGCCGCTGATTTTTCGGATCCCATGCCTGCGCCTCGTTTCTGAAAGAGAAAATGCGCTCCTTTGCTCTCGACTTCTCCTCATCACGTCTGCCCCCGCCGAACGCCGCAGTAAAGCCGTATTTTGAAAGAGCCTGCTTCAAAGCCTGAGTTTTCATAATGTCGGTATATGCAGAACCGTGGTCAAAAGGATTGATACCTTTTTTTACTCCCTCTTCGTTTGAATAGACAAGCATTTCGATACCCAGCTTTTTTGCGGTATCGTCACGGAATTTTATCATATCCTTAAACTTCCATGTTGTGTCTATATGTAAGAAAGGAAACGGCGGCTTTTCGGGGTAGAACGCTTTCATCGCAAGATGAAGCATAACCGAACTGTCCTTTCCTATCGAATACAGCATTACGGGCTTTTCACACTCAGCCGCAACCTCTCTTATGATATATATCGCTTCCGCCTCAAGCTCATCAAGATGCGAAAATTTACTCATAAGCTCCTCCTAATATTTATTTGATTCTTTCTGATTAATATCAATAACGGAAACCTCTCCGTCCTGATGTTCGATAATCCATTTCAGA
>CAMHNT010000177.1 GCA_946186535.1 uncultured Clostridia bacterium | reverse complement strand
GGTTCTCCGGGAGAGGTTACGGAGCAGCAGCTCAGAGAGGTTCATATAAAATTGAGATAACCTGATGCCGGTATGCAGAATATCATCGAAGCTTCGGCGGTATTCTGCATATCCTGATATATGCGTCAGAGGAAGTATGAAAGGAAGATATGTATGGTTACCCACGAAGATGTGTTGGCAATCGCAAGACTTTCGAAGCTTTACATAGCCGCGGAAGAGCTTGACGATATGACAAAGGCAATGGACGATATTATCAAATTTGCCGATACTATTAATAATGCCTCCGAAGAAGGCGTAGAGTTTGACAATATAAACAATCTCTCCAATGCGTTCAGGGAAGACGAGGTTGTTCCGTCTTACGACAGAGAAGAAATTCTCAGAAATGCTAACGATATTGACGAGGGTCACTTCCTCGTTCGCAAGAGGGTGTAATTATGGCAGAGGGAAAAATTAAACATTACGGAAAACTGCTCGAAAACAAGGAAATTTCCTGTAAAGAGCTCACCGAAAAATTTCTTTCGGAAATCGAAACTGCAAACAAGGACCTCAACGCTTATGTCAAGGTGACTCCCGAGACGGCTCTCGAAACAGCCAAAAAGGTTGACGAGAAGATCGCTAAGGGCGAGAAGCTTTCTCCGCTCGAAGGTATCCCCATGACATTGAAGGATAATATTTCGACAAAGGGTATCGAAACGACCTGCTGTTCGAAGATCCTTGAAGGCTATGCGCCGATCTATAACGCAACGGTCTGGGAAACGCTTTCCTCGGAAAATGCGGTACTTCTCGGAAAGACGAACATGGACGAGTTCGCAATGGGTTCATCCTGCGAAACATCGTACTTCGGAGGTGCTGCAAACCCTCACAACATCAACCATGTTGCAGGCGGAAGCTCCGGCGGTGTCGCTTCTGCGGTCGGCGGAAATATTGCAGTTTACGGACTCGGCTCGGATACAGGCGGATCTATCAGACAGCCTGCGAGCTTCTGCGGTATCGTTGGCTTAAAGCCGACGTACGGCGCAGTTTCAAGATACGGTCTTATCGCCTACGCTTCGAGCTTCGATCAGATCGGACCTATCACGACGACGGTCGAGGATTCGGCTATAGTGTTCGACGCTATTTCCGGTTATGATAAAATGGATTCGACAAGCCAGGGCAGAAAGGGCGCTCCGACTGTTGATTCTCTCAAAAATGATATTAAAGGCTTGAAAATAGGTATTGCAAGAGAATACCTTGACGGCGTAAGAGACGATGTAAAGCTCGCTATCGAGAAGGCGTGCGAGGTCTACAAGTCTCTCGGCGCGGAGATCGTTTACTTCAATCTTCCTGCGCTCAAATACGCTTTGCCTGTTTACTATATTCTCGCCTGCGCAGAGGCTTCTTCGAATCTCGGCAGATACGACGGTATCAGATACGGATACAGAACTTCTTCCTACAGGGACGTAAACGAGATGATCTGCAAGACGAGAAGCGAAGGCTTCGGCGGAGAGGTAAAAAGACGTATTCTTCTCGGTACCTACGTTCTCAGCGCAGGTTATTATGACGCTTACTACAAGAAAGCTCAGAACCTCAGAGGTTCAATTGTAAACGCTTTCAAAAACGCTTTTAAGAGCTGTGACGTTATTCTTGCTCCTACGGTTCCCATGACGGCTTTCGAAAAGGGAAACGCGATCAGCGATCCTATCGAAACATATCTTACGGATATCTGCACCGTTCCGGTGAATATTGCAGGTCTGCCGGGTATCAGCATTCCGTGCGGATTTAACGACAAGGGTATGCCTATCGGTATGCAGCTCATCGGCGATACATTCTGTGAGAGCAAGATTCTCAATGCGGCATGGCAGTATGAAAACGCAGCAGGTTCGGACGTGTTCAAGGCTTCCGAATACGGCGTGAAGTTATAAGGAGGGAAAATCAATGAAATACGAGATGGTCGCAGGCTTCGAAACACATATCGAGCTTGCCACAAATACAAAGATTTTTTGCTCCTGTACAACGGAGTTCGGCGCTGATTCAAATACGCACTGCTGCCCGATCTGCATCGGCTTGCCGGGAACGCTTCCGAAGCTCAACAGACAGGTTGTGAAATACGCTATCATGGCAGGTCTTGCAACAAACTGCGAGATTGCCAATATATCAAAAATGGACAGAAAGAATTACTGCTATCCTGATCTTCCGAAGGCATACCAGATATCGCAGTATGACAAGCCGCTCTGCGAGCACGGATACGTACAGCTCAGCAGCGGCAAGAAAATCAGACTTACAAGAATCCATATAGAAGAGGATGCCGGAAAGCTTATTCACAAGCGCGGCGATACTTATGTAGACTACAACCGCGGCGGAGTTCCGCTTATTGAAATCGTCTCCGAGCCTGATATCCGTTCGGTCGAAGAGGCTAAGGAATATGTGGAAAAGCTCCAGCAGATCATGAGATATATAGGAATTTCCGACTGCAAGATGCAGGAGGGAAGCATGCGCTGTGACGTTAATATTTCCGTTCGTCCCGAGGGCAGCACTGAACTCGGAACCAGAACCGAAATTAAGAACATGAACTCGATTACGTTCATAGGCAAGGCTATGGAGTATGAGTTCGGCAGACAGGTCGATCTCATTGAATCGGGCGGAAAGGTTGAGCAGCAGACTCTCAGATATGACGATGTGACAAATACAACATCTTCGATGAGAGGAAAAGAGGACGCAAACGACTACAGATATTTCCGTGACCCGGATCTCGTTACGATCAGCGTAACTGACGAGGAGATCGACGAGCTGAGAGAAAGAATTCCCGAGCTTCCTTTCCAAAAGCAGGAAAGATATGTCGAAGAGCTGGGACTTAACGAGAAGGACGCTCAGAATATTGCGAAGTACAGAAATATCGCAGAGTTCTTTGAAACGGCTTCCGACGGAGTTAAGAATCCGAAAACTGTTGCTAACTTTATTATCGGTCAGATTTTCAGAAGACTTGAAACCGAATCCGATAAGGAAGAGTTCAGAATCGCAACTACTGCAGAGCAGCTAAAGGAACTTGTCAAGCTTATTGATGACGGAAAAATCAAAAACAATCTTGCAAAATCAACTTTGGAAAAGATGCTCGACACCGGAAAGGGAGTCAAAGAATTTGTTTCCGAAAGCGATATGGCGGGAATGGAGGAGAATGCGCTCAATGAATTGTGCCGGAAGGCGGTTGAAGCGAATCCGAAGGCTGTTGCCGATTACAAAAACGGAAAGCAGAAGGCTATCAAATCCGTTGTAGGATTTGTAATGAAGGAAAGCCGGGGAAGAGCCGACGCAGCGGCTGCCGAGGCAAAAATCCTTGAATTGATAGGTTAATATATAATCCGAAAAGGCATTGATTTAGTTCAGTGCCTTTCATTTTTATATAAGGATTTTAAACATTTATAAAATATAAGCGTGATATATATTATCTAATCTTCCCAATTTAATAAATTAACATTAATTTCATTGAAAATCCGAACACAATGTGATATAATAAACGTCAAAGTGCGATAATGTCGAATTTTATCTGTATGTAGTTATTGGAGGACAATTTATGAAAGTGTTTTGCAAAATTTGCATTTGCATTTCAGCTCTTTTTCTTTTAGTTTTGTGTTCTGCCTGTTCGAATGAAGAATATTCGGTTCAGGATTTTGCAGATGTTACTGTTGTTGGTTATACCGAGCATGGTACTTTGTCAATCAAAGTTGATGATGCGGCGATAAATAAGATATACGCAGACGGTACAAAAGATAAGACCGCAGCTCTTCGTTTTGCTGAAACATTTAAATTTACTTATGACGGTCAGAATGATGAGGATTCATATTTTTCGAACGGCGACGTAGTTACTATAAATGTTTCGTATGACGCCGGTATGGCTAAAGCATTGGGACTTAATTTCATCGATTCATCCTTTGAATATACGATAAACGGTCTTGAGGATAAGCTGGAGATGAGTCCTTTCGAAGGTCTTTCCGTAAAGTTCAGCGGTGTTGCTCCTTACGGAACGGTTCAGCTTGATAAATCCAACTGCATTCAGTATATTATAGATAACGTTACGTTTTACTGCGATAACTATGACCTCTCCAACGGCGATAAGGTCGTTGTCCGTGCGGAATTCAATTCAGAGATAGCGGAGAGAAACGGATATGTATTTACAGAAAATGTAAAGAAATATACGGTAGTAGGTCTGTCGAAATACGTTACTACCATGATGGGCGTGTCCTATGATTCCGTAACGGCAAAAATGCACCGTATGGCAGAAAAATATATTTCAGACGCCGATACATCATACAAGTACCTTGACTGGTATTTCGGTGAGGAAGAGTTTGAAGATGACGATGATTCCGATGAGTCTGATGATTTCAATGATGATGATCAAAACGACATAGGCGATGATGAATACGACGAAGAAAATGAAGGGGATTCATACGACTCGGATAAAGCCGAAAAACTCTCTAATATCGACAAAATAAAAAATGATTTCGTTCTTTCCGATTTCAGAGCGGAGTTTGAATATACTCCTGTCGAATGTTATTACGCACTTAATTCTCTCCAATACAGTGATAACCAGTTTTCTTCTGTTTATAAGGTTACGGGTACGTTTGTCTGTGAAGAATCAAACGGTTCGGGTTATATCAAACCGGGTGATACGGTGGTAGGTGAGATTTATGTCATTGCCACTCTCACGGGCGGAAGCGTTGATATTAAGAATAATCTATACTATGATGATTCAATTCTTGATAATTATCACTCATATTCTATCAG